>JBNKQT010000404.1:0-12857 GCA_050297115.1 Ensifer sp.
AACCGCACCTTTGGTAAATGTTTTTTCGCTTCAGGCCAAACAAAAAACCCCGGCTTTTAACCGGGGTATTTGAGAGATAGCTGTTTGCGCTTTTCGCTATTCGACTTCGCCATCCGCAGCCAAAGCCTTTACGAGTTCGATCACCTTTCGGCGCACCTTGGTGTCGGAAATCTGTACAAATGCACGATTGAGCTGAAGCCCTTCAGATGAGGACAGAAAGTCTACAACATAGTTTGAGCTGTTCGCTTCCGCCATGCCTGTCGGTCCACCGGCTGGATTGTCGCCCGGCGCATCCTCAAAGAAAAAGGAAACCGGAACATTCAAAACATTGGAAATGTTCTGCAGTCGGCTGGCGCCAACACGGTTTGTGCCTTTTTCATACTTCTGGATCTGCTGAAAAGTGATCCCAAGGCTTTCACCCAATTTTTCCTGGCTCATTCCGAGCATCGTACGCCGCAAACGAATTCTGCTTCCAACGTGGATGTCTATCGGATTCGGCTTTTTCTTGTTCGTTACCATTCGTTTTTCCTGACTCAATCTGTGGTCCCCAGCTCATTCACACATCAGAGATACATAATTTACGTTTTATTTATGTTACGTAGCGTTGTACTCATTTTGCCAACTCAGCATTACGTGTGTTTGAGCCTGTGTGTATTCACTATGCATTTTCGGGGGTTTTAGGTCAAACATAATCAGAAAACAAAACTAAAACGCGAAAAACAGGCAAGACCTAAACTTAATACGGTCAACAACCAAAAGTTAATAATTCTACCTTTGATGTCCCACTGCGGGACATTGTATCTCTTTATAGTTGTATCCACCACACCTTTTACTTGCATTCTTGAGGCGGATATTATCGTGCCCCGTGCATCTATGGCCGCTGATATGCCGCTATTGGCTGCGCGGATCATGGGCTTTCCAAGTTCGACTGCGGTAATTCGCGCGGCTTGAAAATGCTGATAGGGACCGGGGGTTTGGCCATACCAGGTGTCCTCCGTCACATTCAGGAGGATATCAGCATCCTCGCTACCCTCTCCAATTTCGGCTGGAAATATCGCCTCGTAGCAAATAAGCGGGTAAAGTGTCTTGCCGGAAGGCAGGGATAGAATCGAGCGACTCGTCCCTGCCGTATAGCCCCCGCTCAATTGCGCGGCAACAGTTTCGAGGCCCAGACTTTCCAGCCATGTTTCAAGCGGGAGGTATTCGCCAAAGGGAACAAGGTGCACCTTGTCTGCCGCGCCAATGATCTCACCATCACTGCCAAAAGCATAGATTGAATTGTAATAACGCCTTGGAGCGCCAGGCGTGCTGTCCTCTGCCCTTATTGCCCCGCTGACCAGAACCTGCCCTTCAGCCAGCATATCATCAATAAGCGCAAAGGCGGACTGGTTCTGCGAGAGGATAAAGGGGATGACCGTTTCCGGCCAAACAATCAGGTCTGCGAGCGGGTCACCGTCTTCGGGTGGCGCACCCCCAAGATCAATCAACTCTTCGAATATCGCCGCGCGTTCTGCGTCTGATATGTTCGTTTCAAGCCCTGAAACGGGCTGCACGATCCGCACCTGCATCAACGGTTCACCGGAGCCTTCGGTGCGCTGGAATATCCAAAGCCCGTAACCTAGATCGGCAACAACGAGAACCGCAGCAAGAACGATGCCGGACCAAGCACCACGTTTGGTGCCAAGCAGCGCCGGCGCGGCAAAAACAAAGACGGCCAGAATATTCATGCCGGCAATGCCCACCAGGTGAACCGGCTGCATAAGCAATGGAAACGGCATGGCGGCGTAGCCGATCGCATTCCAGGGGAAACCTGTCAGAACGAAGCTGCGCAACCACTCGACAAAACCGAAGGAAAAGGCCAAAGCTGCCACCCGCCCGAAACCCTCACTCCACAAAAGGCGGGCAATGACAATGGCAAGACCGTAAAAAACGGCCAGAAAGGCGGGCAAACCAAGAGCAGCAAGTGGAATCGCCCAGGCCAGATCGCCGCCATCTGCAAGAAGGGCGTTTCCCAGCCACCAGAGACCCGCGACGAAATAGCCGAAGCCGAAGAGCCAGCCAGTGGTAAATGCTGGCCACAAACGCGCAAAGATGCTTGAATCGGGTTCAGCCGCAATGCCATCCACCAACCAAACCAGCAAGGTGAATGAAACAAACATCGCTGCGAAAATATGGAACGGAGCCAGTGCCAGCGCGCCAACGGCCCCGGCAACCAGTGTCAATGCAGCTCTCTTGGCGCCCCACACGAGCATCACTTTGCTGGCAATTTTTTCCATGAAAATCCCGTCATCTATCGAACGAATCAGCCATCAACTGCTCGTCTAACAAAGCGGGCATTCTAAACGCAAAGCAAGAGGCGGCTTCTGAGGCTATTTGTCGGCTACATCCGATACCGGCCCAAGAAGCTGCTCTGCCGAATATTGGTGCGCCATCGGCTCTGCTTCAGTTTCGCTTTTCGACGGGCGCCTGCGCGCGGCCGTGCGTTTGCGTGTTATTCGAACACGTTTTACACGGCGCGGGTCGGCCTCGAGAATATGAAACTCGAATCCTGGCAATGCATTGACCAGCTCGCCTCTGACCGGAATTCGCCCCAGAGCCGAGAACACCAACCCACCGAGCGTATCAATGTCTGCCAGTTTGTCACGAACATCGAAATCCGAACCAATAGCTTCTGCAAGGTCTTCAAGTTCAACACGTGCGTCAGCCACGAAGACGTCGTCCGACGTTTGCCGGAACATCAGTTCCTCGTCATCGTGCTCATCCCAAATGTCACCCACAACCATCTCCACGATATCTTCGTGAGAAACGAGGCCGTCGGTGCCACCATATTCGTCGATAACAAGAGCCATCTGAATACGGTCGGCCTGCATCAGCGACATGAGGTCTGCGGCATGCATGGAGGGCGGAACAAAAATAAGCTGGCGGGTGATCCCCACATCAGCAATCGACTTGCCAAGATCCACCCTGCTGAGATCAAAACCAGGCATACCTGTGGGCTTTGGAGCCTTGGCTTCCGGTTTGTCAGCTGCCAGTTTGGTCGTAGCGCGACCGTTTCTGCGCTTCGCTCGCGCCTGTTTCATAACCCAGGAGAGAAGATCACGAATGTGAACCATGCCGCGCGGGTCATCCAGCGTTTCGCAATAAACCGGCATGCGCGAACGTCCGGTTTCTTCAAACAGCGCCATCAACTCGCCAACCGTGGTCGACTGCTCAACCGCATCAATATCTGCGCGCGGCACCATCACGTCTTCCACGCGCACTTCGCGGAAACGAAGGATATTGTGCAGCATGGCACGTTCGGCGGGCGAAAAGTTGGTGTTGCTTTCCGAATCCGTCAGCAACGCGTCAGCAATGTCCTCACGCAGATTGCTCGCGCTGGACGGCTTGAGAAGCCGCATGATTTTTGATCGAAGTGAGGTCCCGTTTTTCTGTGCGCCCGAAGACGGACTGCTGGGCTCTTCGCTACTCGAAGCCGAAGCTTTTTCTTTTTTATTCGCCGCTGCTTGCGGCACAGGAGAATTCTCGTTCATTGTTCCAAAGTATCAGACCGGATCACTATCCGCATAGGGGTCAGATAGACCAAGCGTCGCCAAAATGCGAGTCTCAAGGCCTTCCATGGTTACTGCATCGTCTTCTTCGATATGATCATACCCGAAAAGATGAAGGAAACCATGCACCAAAAGATGGCTTAAATGCGCGTCAAATGGCTTTTCCAGTTCTGCCGCTTCGCGCTTAATGGTCTCATAGGCGCAGATGATATCCCCAAGCATGGGACCCGGCATGCCGCCAGGAACAATCGGGAATGCGGGAAAAGACAGAACGTTTGTGGGCTTGTCCATGTCTCGCCACTCGGAATTTATGTCCTGAATGGTGTCATCATCGGTGAAAAGAAGCGAAACTTCGACATCTTCTGCCGGAAACGGCTGGTTTTCATGTTCTTTAAGAAAGTCCGCAGCCGACATCAGCACGGCGACGCATTGCGCCTCCAATACATCCTCGCCGGGCCAACCGTCACTTTCTATGCTGATTTGAATGTCTAACAAAACTCAGTGTTCGCCATGTTCAGCGGAATCTTCTTTCCGCTCCTTATATTGCGCGTCATAGGCACCCACAATGCGCCCAACCAGCGGATGGCGCACAACATCGGCCTCCTTGAAGCGCACAGTCGAAATACCCTCGACACTTTTCAGCACCTGCAACGCTTCAACAAGACCGGATTTGGTGCCACGTGGCAGGTCAACCTGGCTGGGGTCTCCAGTGACAATCATCCGGGCATTCTCCCCAAGACGCGTGAGGAACATCTTCATCTGCATGGACGTTGTGTTCTGCGCCTCGTCCAGAATGACTGCAGAATTCGCCAGCGTTCGACCACGCATGAAAGCAAGCGGAGCGATTTCAATCACACCAGCCGTCAGGGCGCGCTCCACCTTGTCGCCGGGGATCATATCGTAAAGTGCGTCATAGAGCGGGCGAAGATAAGGGTCGACCTTTTCTTTCATGTCGCCCGGTAGAAAGCCAAGGCGTTCGCCCGCTTCCACCGCAGGGCGAGACAGAATGATACGGTCGATTGCGCCGCGTTCCAGCAGTTGTGCGGCATAAGCAACTGCCAGATAGGTTTTGCCCGTACCCGCCGGCCCCACCCCAAACACCAGTTCGGAACGCTCCAGCGCTCGGATATAAGCATCTTGCGTCGGCGTGCGGGCCGCAATTGTTTTCTTGCGCGTCGAAATCTGCGCCATGGAAAGCTTAGCTTTTCGCTCCATAGTCGGCAGGGTCAACTGGTCATCAGCGGCAACTGCCATGCGAATGGCACCTTCCACGTCGGAGACTTCCACCGCGCCGCCCTTTTGAAGCTGTTCATAGAGGAAATCGAGCGCCCGGCGGGCCTGATTGGTCGCCTGCGTTTCGCCGGTAATTGCCACTGAATTGCCACGCGCATTTGTACTGATATTCAGCTTTTCTTCCAAAAGCTTCAAATGCTCGTCGAACTGGCCGAAAAGTTCGCTTGCGTATCGATTATTCTCGAAAGTCAGCACGAAATGATTGTTGTCCGGCTCTTCAGAACGGGTTTGACGCGGGCTATGCGTTACCATTTCGTGTGTGTTCAAGCGGTTGGCTCCGGGTTGTTGCTGCCCGGTCCTCACGCCTCGGCAAACTCTGCAAAAAGGCTGTTTGGACCGGCTTCAGTGATTCTCACTCTTATAATGTCACCGATTTTTATATTGTCACCGTTTTTCGACGCTTTCGTGTCAATAATCACTGATTGTAACCATGGAGACCGACCAACGAGCTGCCCCTCCATGCGACCGGGCTTTTCCAGAAGCAGGTCAATCTCGCGCCCCACACATTCCTGTGCGAACTCTCGCTGTTGCCTGATCAGCAAGGCCTGCAGCCTTTCAAGACGGGCCGATTTTACATCTTCTGGCACATGGTTTTTCATGTCTGCGCCAGGGGTGCCAGGGCGTGGTGAATATTTGAATGAGAAAGCCTGTGCATATCGCACCTCTTCCACAAGGCGCATCGTATCCTCGAAATCCTCATCCGTTTCGCCGGGAAAGCCGACGATGAAGTCGCCCGACAAGGCAAGGTCGGGATTGGCGGCGCGAATGCGTTTGATAAGGGCAGTATACTCTGCGGCGGTGTGCTTGCGATTCATCGCCTTCAAAATACGATCTGAGCCCGACTGGACGGGCAGATGCAGGTAAGGCATGAGCTTGGGATTGGCGGCATGGGCAGCAATCAAGCCGTCATCCATGTCGCGCGGATGGCTGGTTGTGTAGCGCAGCCGTTCCAGCCCGTCTATCCCGGAAAGCTTGTCCAAGAGCATGCCAAGGCCCGCCTCGTTGCCAGCCTCGTCCACACCGTGCCATGCATTCACATTCTGACCAAGCAGCGTGATTTCACGAACGCCAGCCTCAACGAGCTGCTTCGCCTCATCGATGATCTGGGCAAGCGGGCGGGAAACTTCAGAACCCCGTGTGTAAGGCACAACGCAGAAAGTGCAGAATTTGTCGCACCCTTCCTGCACGGTAAGAAATGCCGTGACCCCGCGCGCCTGAACCGATTTTCGCCCCTGCTTAGGCAGATGCTCAAACTTGTCCTCAAGCGCATAGTCGGTTTCGACAACCTTGCCAGACTGGCGCACTTTTGCCAGCGCTTCGGGCAAACGGTGATAGGATTGCGGACCCATGACCAAATCGACGGCTTTTTCGCGGCGAAGCATTTCATCGCCCTCGGCTTGGGCAACACAGCCAGTCACGCCAATGATGAATTCGCGGCCACGTTCGTTGCGCGATTGTTTCATCTCGCGCAAACGGCCCAATTGCGAATAGACTTTTTCCGCCGCCTTTTCGCGGATATGGCATGTATTGAGCAAAACAAGGTCAGCCTCGCTGAGATCACTCGTTTCCTCGTAACCATCCGTTGCCAGCGCATCCGTCATGCGGGCGCTGTCATAGACATTCATCTGGCAACCATAGGTCTTGATAAAGACCTTGCGTTTGGCCTCGGCTGCCTTGTTTTCCGGCTGTTTGGTCATTTCTTCGCTCATGCGCGCCTCCTTAACCGATCATGGGAAAGAAATGAAGTCTGCATTTCAGCAACAGGGCTCAAGAAATTTACCATAAAGAAAGAACATAAAGATATGTTTATGTCCTTCTATGCTTGAGTCCGTTATAGAAACGGGCTAACACGACCAAAGTTCATTTCATTGGGGGAACCCGCATGCGCCAAAATTATCTTTTCACCAGCGAATCTGTTTCCGAAGGCCATCCCGACAAGGTGTGTGACCGCATCTCGGACGAAATTGTTGACCTTATCTACCGCGAAGCCAAGAAAACGGGCATTGATCCGTGGACAGTCCGCATTGCCTGCGAAACACTGACAACAACCAACCGTGTTGTGATTGCTGGCGAAGTGCGTGTGCCGCCGACGCTGATGAAGAAAGACAAGAACGGCAACGACGTGATCAACCCGTCCAAGTTCAAGTCTGCAGCGCGCAAGGCCATTCGCGATATTGGCTATGAGCAGGACGGCTTCCATTGGAAGACTGCAAAGATCGACGTACTGCTGCACTCACAGTCAGCAGACATCGCACAGGGCGTGGACAATGCTGCTGACCAGCAGGGCGATGAAGGTGCGGGCGACCAGGGCATCATGTTCGGTTACGCTTGTAGGGAAACACCTGACCTTATGCCGGCGCCGATCTACTACTCTCACAAAATTCTGCAGCTTCTGGCTGAAGCCCGCCACAAAGGCGAAGGCGAAGCCGGCAAGCTTGGCCCGGATGCAAAGAGCCAGGTAACCGTTCGCTACGAAGGCGGTCAGCCCGCAGAAGCAACGTCTATCGTGCTTTCCACACAGCACATGGATGAAAGCTGGGATTCTGCCAAGGTTCGCCAGGTCGTGGAGCCCTACATCCGCGAAGCGCTCGGCGACCTGAAAATTGCCGATGATTGCGCCTGGTACATCAACCCAACCGGCAAGTTCGTGATTGGTGGCCCGGATGGTGACGCTGGCCTGACCGGCCGCAAGATCATCGTTGATACCTATGGCGGTGCAGCACCGCATGGTGGTGGTGCATTCTCCGGCAAGGACACAACCAAGGTTGACCGTTCGGCTGCCTATGCCGCACGCTATCTGGCGAAAAACGTTGTTGCTGCCAATCTGGCCGACAAGTGCACGATCCAGCTTTCTTATGCGATTGGCGTTGCCCAGCCACTTTCCATCTATGTTGACCTTCATGGCACAGGCAAGGTGAGCGAAGAGCAGGTTGAGGCAGCAATTCGTGAAACGATGGATCTGTCTCCAGGCGGTATCCGCCGTCACCTGGATCTCAACAAGCCGATCTACGCCAAGACAGCTGCTTACGGCCACTTTGGCCGCAAGGCTGGCCGCGATGGTTCCTTCTCCTGGGAGAAGACCGATCTGGTAAAGCCGCTTAAGGCTGCTTTGAAGGGTTGAGTTCGCAGATGGCCGAAGAAGAACGGCGCTCTCGCGCCACCGAAGCCTTTTTCGGCCGTCGCAAGGGCAAGCCGCTGAGACAAAACCAGCAGCGCTTGATGGACGAAGTTCTGACAGCGCTGCTGATTGATATCAGTGCGCCCGCGCCCGATGATTTGAAAACGCTGTTTGCCGAGCCCGTTGAAAAAATACGCCTCGAAATCGGCTTTGGCGGCGGCGAACATCTCATTCACCGCGCACTGGAAGAGCCTGGCACCGGTTTCATCGGCGTCGAGCCATTCGTCAATTCGATGGCCAAGCTTCTCAACCGGGTGGAAGAATCCGGTGCCCGCAATATTCGTCTCTACAATGACGATGCGGCAGCGCTCCTTGATTGGATACCATCCAGCTCTGTCAGCCGCATTGATCTGCTTTATCCCGACCCGTGGCCGAAGAAAAAGCATTGGAAGCGGCGCTTCGTTTCACAGGTCAATCTGACCCGTTTTCATCGTGTATTGGAAGAGAATGGGCTGTTTTGCTTTGCGTCCGATATCGATACATATGTGAACTGGACGCTGCAACATTGCGCAAAACATGGCGGCTTTGAATGGACAGCAGAAAATGCTGCCGACTGGCTGACGCCGTTTAAGGGTTGGCCGGGCACGCGATACGAGGCCAAGGCTCGGCGCGAAGGCCGTTCATCCGCCTATCTGACATTCAGGCGAACATAAGTATTTCCTGGTCACTTCAGTGCAAGCTGACTGTTCTCAGATCGTCTTCTGCTGCCTTGAAGAAGGTGGAAGAACGGTTGTCTGTCAGCAGGATCGGCGTGCCATCGGCACCAAAGAGGGCCCAAAGGTCGAGACCTGGCTCAAGCTCTGGCGCTTCGGGAAAGCAGCGGACTACTTCATCAACCGACATTTTACGGACATAAGCGAGCTCACCTTCACCAAAATTGGCAAGCTCATTCAGTGAAAGGCCTTCGGGAAGTTTCGCAAACATCTCTGTTCCTCCTTTAAAACGAAGGGCTCATGGCGGATCGCCACGTTCTACTCTGAAACGGAAATGTTAATTTTTTTCACCATTCGCTCCGGTTCGGGCCTAATTAAATCTACGGAGAGGAGACCATTTTTCAAAACGGCACCTTTCACGATCATACCCTCGGCCAAAACGAACATGCGCTGAAACTGACGTGCGGCGATGCCGCGATAAAGAAAATCCTTGTCCGGCTGGTCGACCTGGCGGCCACGAATGACCAGCTGGTTTTCTTCCGTGGTTACATCCAGCTCTTCTTCGGAAAACCCCGCCACAGCAAGCGTGATGCGGAAACCGCCCGCAAAATCCTTGTCCGGATCGGGCGGCAGGCGCTCAATATTATAAGGCGGATAGCCGTCGTTGGATTTGGCAAGACGCTCCAGCGTCTTTTCCATCGCATCAAAGCCCAGAAGCAACGGGCTTGCAAAAGGTGTCATTCTCGTCGTCATCTCTTAAAAGTCCTTGGCTCACAAGCGACCTCAATGCGGAGCTATCAAAGCCTCCGCTGCGTCCTAATATGGGGCGGTGAACGCGCGAGTACAAGAACCAGACGAACAACGGATTGAGAATCTCACCGAGACGGTTAATCTGGAACCTCAAGAGACCTTCAAAGGCATTTTCCTTTATGACTGAAAAACGCAAAATCATTATCGACACCGATCCAGGCCAGGATGATGCGGTGGCCATTTTGCTGGCGCTTGGTAGCCCCGATGAACTGGATATTCTTGGCTTGACCGCCGTTGCGGGGAATGTGCCGCTGGCATTGACGGCGAAGAACGCCCGCATCGTGCTAGAGGTAGCCAAGCGCAAGGATATTCCTGTTTTTGCCGGCTGTGAAAAGCCAATTTCCCGCCCCTTGGTCACAGCCGAACATGTGCATGGCCAGACGGGGTTGGACGGACCGGAGCTTTTTGAGCCTTCATTTCCTCTGCAGGACAAACATGCGGTGGACTTTGTCATCGAAACGTTGCGGCATGAACCGGAAGGGACCGTCACACTCTGCACGCTTGGCGCGCTCACGAATATCGCAACTGCCTTCAATCAGGCGCCTGACATTGTTGGCCGTGTGAAGGAACTGGTGATGATGGGTGGTGGCTATTTCGAAGGGGGCAATATTACGCCCGCTGCCGAATTCAACATTTACGTGGACCCTGAGGCCGCCAATATCGTGATGAACTCCGGTGTTCCCGTTGTCATGATGCCGCTGGACGTGACGCACAAGGTGTTGACGCGGAAGGAGCGGGTGGCAAAAATTGCAGCGCTTGGCACGCCTGTTTCCAGGTTCGTCGTTGAGATGCTGGAGTTTTTTGAACGCTTTGACGTCGAGAAATACGGTTCAGACGGGGGGCCGCTGCATGATCCGACGGTGATTGCCTACCTCTTGAAGCCGGAGCTTTTCTCAGGCCGCTCATGCAATGTGGAGATTGAGGTGACCTCTCCCCTCACGCTTGGAATGACCGTGGTTGACTGGTGGCAAGTGACCAAACGTCCGCACAATGCCCTGGTCATTCATGATGTTGATGCGGATGGCTTTTTTGAATTGCTGACCGAGCGTCTGGCTACTCTTTAACTGAGCCCTTTGTAGATCAGGCGCAAGGCCACTACCGTAATCAACCAGCGGAAAACGCGACGAAATGCGGTTTCCGAAATGTGGTGCGACACCCGTTTGCCAGCCCAGGTGCCCGCAAAGCCCGCCAAGATGGCTGAGATAATGAGCGGAAGATAGTCGACATAGCTGAAACCAAGCCCCACATAGCTGGTGCCCTTCAGCACATCGAGGCCCAGCATGCAAGCGGCAAGCGTTCCTGTGATTTCCAGCCTTGTAAGTCCCGTCCGAATGACAATCGATTGCAGGATGCTGCCAACGCCAAAGACAGTGCCAAGGAAACTGTGCACTATGCCAACGAAGAAGAAGGGATGGCGAAGCGGGATTTTGGCAGGCACTTTGGGCAACCAGATCAGTGCAATCAATATAATCCCCAATAATAACTGGATCAGTCCTTCAGGCAGCGCGATAAATGTGCGCGCACCGGCAAAAACGCCAACCAGCGAACCTGCCAGAAACGTGCCTACAATGACCCATTGAATATTGCGCCAGAAATACGTGATGCGCCCGATCAACGAACCCGCTGAAAGAACAGCCTGCAAGGGGATTGCCGCCGATACCGGCAAGACTGAAAGGCTGGTCAGCAAAATGATGTAGATGCCGCCTGTCGCAAATGCCGCATTCACAAAGGAAGCGGCAAAGCTTCCAAGCGTGATGGCAGCAAATACGATCTCAGGCGACATCGTGTATCAAAGCCCGAACTTGTCCTTGAACCCGTACCACCACGAGCCAATCGTGGAATATTGGGTGCGGAACATGCGCCCGCCGGGGAATGGATACCACGGCATAGCGGCAAATGTGTCGAAACGGCTCTGATCACCATCGATTGCCGCTGCCAGAATTTTGCCGAACAAGTGCGTTCCCGTGACCCCGTGGCCGGAATAGCCGTGCGCAAAATAGAAATTCTTGCTCAAGCGGCCCATTTGCGGAACGCGGGTGAAGGAAATCGCGAAATTGCCGCTCCAGGCATAGTCGATTTTCACATTTGCGAGTTCCGGGAAAACCTTCGCCATATTGGGTCGAATTTTCGCAACGATGTCGGCCGGATCCGTGCCGCCATAGATCGTACCGCCGCCGAAGAGCATGCGTTTGTCGGCAGACAGGCGATAGTAGTCGAGAATGTAGCGCACATCCTCAACGCATTTGTCACCGGGGATCAGTTTGGCGGCCAGTTCATCAGAAAGCGGTTCGGTTGCAATCACCTGCGTGGAGGCGGGCAGAACCCGATCCGTCAATTCCGGGATAACATGGCCGAGATAGGCATTGCCACAGGCAACCACGATGCGCGCAGTCACCTGGCCATCCTCGGTATAGACCACCGGCTTTTCCTTGTTGTGGTCGACATAGGTAACCGGGGACATCTCGTAGATTGTGCCACCCAGGCTTTCCAATGCCTTCGCCTCTCCCAGGGTCAGGTTAAGCGGATGCAGGTGCCCACCGGATGTATCCATCATACCGCCCTGGTAGACTGTGGAACCAACCTCTTTGCGTATGGCATCGCGGTCCAGCATGACATGGTCGTTCATGCCATAGCTTTCCCAGAGCTTCTTTTTCGCTTCCAGCTCGCGCATGTGAGCGGGCGTGTAGGCGGCATAGATATTGCCGCGTTTCAGGTCGCAATCGATATTGTACTGCTCGATCAGACGATAGATCGTGTCAGCGCCTTCCTGCACCATGCCACCGACAAAGCGTGCGGCATCGTCGCCATAACGGCGCTTGATCGTGTCGAGACTGGCATTCAATCCATTGACCACCTGCCCGCCATTGCGGCCTGAGGCACCCCAGCCGATTTGCGCGCCCTCAATTAGCGTCACCTTGTAACCTTTTTCAGCAAGGTGAATGGATGTCGACAGACCGGAATAGCCACCACCGATTACGCAGACATCCGTCTCGATGGAACCTTCCAGTTTCTTCGTCTCGCGTTGAATATTGCGAGAGGCAGCATAATAGGAGCCGGGATAGCTACCATCACCGGCATAAGCAGTACTTTTTGTCATTAGACGATCTCCAGATAGGCGCTGAATTCGTAGTCTGTTACTTGCTCGGCGAAGCCGGCAATCTCCTGCCGCTTGCAGGCAACCAGCATGTTGCGCAGGTCGGGTGAGAAAATTTGCGCCATGATCTCACCTTCTTCAAATGCATCCACAGCGCTGCCCCACTCCACCGGCATCTTCTTCAATTTGTCGCTATAGGCGCGGCCCGCGATTGGTTTTGGCGGGGTCCATTCATTGCGAATACCCACAAGAGCAGCACCCAGAATGCCGGTCATCACCAG
>JBNKQT010000405.1:0-8006 GCA_050297115.1 Ensifer sp.
ACCGCCGCGCGCGTTGCCGCCGGTGGCCTTGCCCGCAAGGTTATCCCGGGCGTCACCATTCGTGCAGCACTCGTGCAGATTGGCAAACACAAGATCAACCGCGACAATTGGGATTGGGCTGAAGTACGCAACAATCCCTTCTTCGCGCCCGACAAGGATATCGTTCCGGTCTGGGAAGAGTACCTTGATAGCATTCGCAAAGCGGGATCTTCTGTGGGTGCCGTGGTCGAGGTCATTGCAGAGGGTGTGCCAGCCGGGCTTGGCGCGCCGATCTATGCCAAGCTTGATCAGGATATCGCCTCAAACCTCATGTCGATCAACGCCGTGAAGGGCGTAGAAATTGGCAATGGTTTTGAGGCCGCTGAAATCACCGGCGAGGAAAATGCCGACGAAATGCGTATGGGCAATGACGGCAAGCCGCTTTTCCTTTCCAACAATGCGGGCGGCATTCTGGGTGGCATTTCCACCGGCATGCCGGTGGTGGCGCGCTTTGCCATCAAACCCACCTCCTCCATCCTCACCGAGCGTCAGTCCATTGATGCGGACGGCAAGAATGTCGACGTACGCACCAAGGGCCGCCACGACCCCTGCGTGGGCATTCGTGCTGTGCCGATTGCCGAAGCGATGATGGCCTGCACCCTTGCCGACCACCTTTTGCGTGACCGGGGCCAGACAGGCCGCGACAGACAGGAACAAACATGACTTATGACCAGAAACGCGTCGTAGACGCTATCCGTGCCTTTGAAGCAGGCGAAATCGTTGTTGTAACTGACGATGACGACCGCGAAAATGAGGGCGACCTTATCGTTGCCGCCGTTCACTGCACACCGGACAAGATGGCCTTCATCGTGCGCCACACATCCGGCATCGTTTGCGCGCCCATGCCGCGCGAGGAAGCCAAACGGCTGAACCTTCAGGCTATGGTGGCGGAAAACGATTCCGCGCACACAACTGCGTTCACCGTTTCGGTCGACTACAAACACGGCACCACCACCGGCATTTCCGCAGATGACCGTACGCTGACATGCCGCAATCTGGCCAACCCCAATGCCGGCCCGGAGGATTTCGTGCGTCCCGGCCACATCTTCCCGCTGGTTGCCCGTGAAGGGGGCGTTCTCATGCGCTCTGGCCATACTGAAGCTGCCGTTGACCTTTGCAAGCTGGCGGGCCTGCCGCCCGTTGGCGTGATCTGCGAACTCGTCAATGATGATGGCACCGTGACGCGCGGCCCGCAGGTGACGGAATTCGCTGAGAGGCATAACCTGAAACAGGTTTCCGTTGCCGATCTCATCGCCCACCGCCAGCGCAAGGAAACGCTGATCGAGTTTATTTCCGAATCCGAGATCGAAACCGCTTACGGCCCGGCAAAAGCATACGCCTATTCCCTACCCTGGGATCCGATGCAGCATCTGGCCATTGTCTATGGCGACATTCGTGATGGTGAAGATATTCCGGTGCGCCTGCACCCGGAAAACGTCGCCGACGACGTCTTTGGCGGTCAGTCACCCGTTGCCCGCTACACAAAGATGGTTGCCGAGATGGGCCGCGGCGTGATCGTTTATCTGCGTGAGGGCTCCGTGGGCGTTGGTCATTATGACACGGGCCGCAAGATCGGCCATGGCCGCGAAGATCACGAACAAGCACAAACCAGAGAAGACGAATGGCTTGAAATTGGCCTTGGTGCACAGATTTTGAAGCATCTGGGCGTGAATTCCATCAAGCTGCTCGCCAGCCAGGAGCGCCACTATGTGGGGCTGGAAGGTTTTGGCATCCAGATCACCGAGACGGTGACGAAATAGGTATTTGTCTTCACGGTGGTTTAGTTTTGCCTTCACGGTCGTACCGGCCTTGCGGCCTTACCTCCAGGCGGGGCCTCGCATAAACTCGGGCGCGCGGTCGCGCTTGCGGCGCTACGCGCCGAGGCATTTCAACGAGAGTTTTGTGAGGAGCCTTATCTACTAACCGTCATCCTCGGGCTTGACCCGAGGATCCATGCCCAAGCTCGTGCTTGGATGGTCGGGTCAAGCCCGACCATGACGAGAGATGGGAAACTATCAAGGAACATTCCAACAGGTGCCTCCGGCACCACGCGACAGCGCCTCGTCTGGAGGTCAGCCGCGAAGCGGCGGTACGACCGTGAAGACAAAACAACCGCTTCAAGCACAACACCAAACTCCTCTCCCCGCAATGCGGTGAGAGGGAATAAACAAAAACGCCGGCGACGAAGCCGGCGTTTTTCATTCATCATGTGCTCTTGGCTCAGAACTCTTCCCAGCCGCAATTGGCAACCTTGGCCGGAGCCGGAGCCGACGCAGCAGCTGGTGTGGCCGGTGCGGCCATCGCTTGTGCGGTCTGGCGCAGGGCAACGCTTTGGGCCGAAGCACCACCACTCAATGTGAACTGGCCAACCAGTTCACGTAGGCGACCGGCTTCTGAGGCCAGACCCGCCGTTGCGGCATTGGCTTCTTCCACCATGGCGGCGTTCTGCTGGGTCATCTGGTCCATCGAGTTGATAGCCTGATTGACCTCAGATAGGCCAAGCGACTGCTCCTTCACCGAGATGGTGATGGCTTCCATATGACCGTTCATTTCCGTGATAAAGCCAGAGATCGTGTTCAGCGCTTCGCTTGTTTCGCGAACCATGTTCACACCGTTGGACACCTCGTTTGAAGAGTTCTCAATGAGAGACTTGATTTCGCGTGCAGCTTCGGCAGAACGCTGTGCCAGTTCGCGAACTTCCTGTGCGACAACCGCAAAGCCCTTGCCGGCATCACCGGCGCGCGCAGCTTCAACACCGGCATTCAGCGCCAAGAGGTTGGTCTGGAAAGCGATCTGGTCGATCACGCCGATAATGTTGGAAATCTCGCCAGAGCTTTCCTCGATCTTGCGCATTGCGTCTTCTGCACGGCCTACGATCTGTGCTGATTTTTCAGCAGACTGGGTTGCCTGATTGGCAACGTCACGGGCCTGTTCGGCGCGCTTGGTGGAATTGACCACATTGGAGGCGATCTCTTCAACGGCAGCGGCTGTTTCCTCAATGGAAGCGGCCTGTGTTTCGGTACGCTTGGACAGATCATCGGAGCTTGCCGCAATTTCGCGGGTGCCGGTGTCCATTGTGTTGATGCCTTCCATGATGGAGCTCATCGTGCCGCCAAGCTGCTTTACAGACTGGTTGAAGTCGTGACGCAGCTGCTCAAAGTCAGCAGCGAAAGCTTCATTGAGCTGAATGGAAAGGTCGCCTGCAGCAAGCTTGTTCAGACCTGCAGCCGGGCCAGACGTTGCGATACGAAGGCGCTCGGCAGCGTCTTTCTCAGCCTGTTCCTGAGCGGCAATGCGGTCAGCCTCTGCACGGCGGCGGTTTTCCTCAGCCTCTTGGTCAAGACGCTTGTTGGCAATGGCTGCTTCACGGAAGATCTTCATGGAATCGGCCATCTGGCCAATTTCGTCCTTGCTCCCGCTTTCAATCTCGACATCGAGATCACCGTTAGCAAGCTTTGCCGTAGCATCGGCGAGCTTGCCGAGTGGACGAGACACCATGGCAAAGTTTGCAAGCCCCAGAAGAGCCGCAATAACCGCAACAGCAAACGCTGTGGCCAAGGTAACCATTTCGACCGTGCTCAAAGCCGATTTCTGTGCATCGGGCGCAGATGCGCTTACAGTGCGCAACGCACCTTCAACCTCAGACAAATTATCACGGAAAGCGCCCAACAGACTATTGCCTTGGCCTGTCAACTCAATTGCACGGGCCAGTTCGACTGTCATCGGATCCCGCATCAGGAGTATCTGGCGTTCAACAACGTTGGCGCCATTCATTCAGGGTTGAAACCGCTGCATCAAGTGCCGGTGTTTCGGCAGCGAAGGCCGAAATACTCTCACGAAGCTCGGCAACATCTGTATCGGCCTTGGCGATCGTGCTTTCATATTCAGCTACGAAATCGCGGTTACCCGTGAGAATAAAGTTCTTGAAGGCAAGATTCGCGTTCGTGACGTCATTCTGGAATGTTGATGCTTCTTCAAGTGCATTCGAAACAGCGAGATTGTTCTCAGCCATTTGCGTGGCAGTGGTCGAAAGCGTGTATACATAGATGCTTGCACCAATCGCTGTAATTGCAAGCAGGCCAAAGGCAACGAAACCTTTGATATTGACAGACATATTCTTGAGCATGATCGCCTCAATTCATATCTTTTGTCGTGGCGGCACATTTCTCAGCTTTGCTTTGACACTTCGGCTGAGCTGGCCGACGAAGTGTTAGCTGCCAAACTCGGCGCGGCGTTGCAGTTCAGTGAAGTTCAACTCCACCGTCACGGCGCCAAGTTTGCTTTCCTGTTTCTCGTCGTTGATTGTGAAGCTGACCTGGCCACGCCAGATTTTGCCTTCATCATCCCACTCGGGCTCGTCAACGAAAACGGCATCTTTGCCAACATCGTAGGCCTTCTGGAATTTGGCTTCATCACCCTGCCAGAAATCACCGGTAATGGAGCTTTGTCCCACATTGAGACCATTCTGATCCATAACGAAAATCTCAACATAAAGGCCGAGGGAGCGGCCCTGCATGCGGATGAGATAGTTGGAGAGTGGATTTGAAAGCGTTGCAGCGATAGGCGGCTTGTCTGCCAGTTCGCGTTCTTCCCTCCACTGCTTGTCCAGGGCGTCGATTTTTGCCTGTTCAAGTTTCTTCAGGCGGCTGTTTTCAGATGTGATCGAAAGGCGTACAATCTCGGTATCAATCCAGTTGCGGATCTCTTTCATGACTGCAGGCGTAAGAAGAGCCTCTACATTCGGCTTCGGCGGTTCAGCGACCGTTGCTCCTCCCGCCATCAAAGCGAGCGCAAGAGCGAGTGGTGGGATTTTCATCGTGGTTACTCCTAATCTAGGAAAACCCTGCGCTGCTCCAGTTACCAAACCGTCCGTAGACGGCTAATTACATATAATTTGCCATATAATTTCCGGTATAGTTGTATTTTTCAGAAAAGACACAACTAAGAGACGCCCTCATCCCAATATGTGGAATTCAAAATCGGGACAATTTACAACAAGAGGCCGCTAAATTGAATCGCTTCAATCAAGCGCTACGAGAATCGATATAGCGCCCTGCACGGTATGCATGCACTGCCTCACCAAATGCCCTGAACACTGCACCATTCACCGGGTTGGTTTGCGGGTCATATTCAGCATGCCACTGCACACCCAGTGCAAACCCCTTTGCACCCACATAGCGAATTGCCTCAATCGTACCGTCTTCGGCTAGGCCCTCGGCGGCGATATCGTTGCCCAATTCCAATATCCCCTGCCCGTGAAGTGAATTGACGCGGATAGTGTCCTTTCCGAAGATCTGCATAAAGGCGCTTCCTTCGGTGAATTTCACGTCATGACGGTCCGCAAAGATGACGTCCGGGTCAGGATGGATTTCACCATTTTCCAAACGCGGCATGCGATGGTTCATACGGCCCGGCAGGTCACGAATTTCAGGGTGAAGGGTGGAACCTCCCGCAACAGCAATCTCCTGAAAGCCACGGCAGATGCCAAATAATGGCACACCACGCTCAACACAAGCTTTGACCAGCGGCAGCGCAACTGCGTCGCGATTTTCGTCGAAAGGCTCATAGCGCTCATCAGGCTCGCATCCGTAGTGGCGCGGGTGCACATTGGCACGAGCTCCGGTCAACAGCACGCCATCAACCGCCTCAAGCAGATCAGCAACATTGGTCATGGCGGGGTCTCCAGCGAATATCATCGGCAGACCACCCAGCACTTCTGAAACGGCTCGCATATTGTTCTCACCCGCAAGCTGCGTGGAAAACCGATCCTCCAGCCTGTAGGCATTGCCAATTACGCCGATCACGGGCCTGCTCATCTAATCCGCCTTTCGCCTTAATATTCCCGAATTGCCTGCCTTAAGGCATCAATTGCTATTAATATATGTATTCGCCCGGCAAAGACCAAGCATGAAATCTCTTAATATGCCTCCCGGCAAATTGAAAATAGTCAGATTTCGCGCCAATTGTCTGCGTAGTAAACTGTATCAACGTCTGCAAAGCGAGCGACACGGACAAGTTCATCTTCCAAACGCTCCAGACGCCCTTTGGACGCACGCACACCCGGTTCCAGCCAAAGCCTGGCAACATGCAGCACACCGGCCTTGCGGTCCGCCTTGGCGTCGATGCGACCAATCAGACGGTCACCTTCCAGCAATGGGAAAACATAGTAGCCATATTTCCGCTTTGCCTCGGGCACGAAAACCTCAATGCGATAGTTGAAGCCGAAGAGGCGCTCCGCTCGCTTTCTGTCACGTAAAAGCGGATCGAAAGGGCTCAACAGACGCAACCGCTTTGGCGGTTTGGGCCATGAATCGAGATGGGCATCAAATTCGTCCAGAGCATAGCAAAGTCTCGGTTTGCCTCCTGCAGCGGCCTCGACGCCAACCTCCTGCAGCATATCGCGGTTTTGAGTTACCCATTCCTTGGCTTCATGCGGTGATATAATATCCCAGAAGGCAGCAATCTCACCGTGGGTAGCAAAGCCCAGCCGCTCAAGCGCGCTGCGGCAGGCCCAATCGACAAATGCCGCGTGGTCGACCTCACCATTGCGATACGCATCGGGGATAACCCGCTCGCTCAGATCATAGACTTTCTGAAAGCCTTCGCGCCGGGCAATGGCCAGCTTGCCCGTCTGCCAGTAAAATTCGAGCGCGGTTTTGGACGGGTGCCACTGCCACCAGCCGCCCGACCTGTGATCAGCGCTTTTCATGTCGCGCGCCATCACTTCGCCATGGTCGGCAATGCGCTGGCAGGTTTCGTCAAAGGCTTTATCGAACCCCTCCCCGTGCCATTTAGTCCAACGCTCGCGCATACTGGCTTCCTTGCGCACGAAACGATGTTTCCAATAGGGATAAAAGGCAGTGGGGATAATCGAGGCATCATGCGTCCAATGCTCAAAAAGCGCCCTGTCCTCCTCCAGCAACTGCCTCAACTGCTCACGCCTGAAGGTCTGGTTGCGCGAAAAGAGGATTTGCTCATGCGCACGGTTCACCGTCTGGATACTGTCCACCTGCACAAAGCCAATCTGGTGAATAATGTCGAGCAGACCCGCCTTGTCTAGCTTGCGCGCCGGATCAGCACTCAAGCCCTGCTTGGCCAGAAAGATGCGCCTTGCCGCATTATTTGAAACAGGAATCGCCATATGGCTATCCTGCACATGTTCATGTTATGTTCAAGATATGATGATTGTCCGTCACCGGTAGTCGGGGCCCCATAAGCTAATTCGCAACAATGCAGCCGTTCAGCAAAGCGTTCTCACTTCGGACGTTCGACTGGCCTAACGTTGGGCTGTTAAAGCGGACGTCTGATGCAGTTTGCAATGAGTCAATGAGGCGGAATTTCTTCAGAAGGGGTCTGAGGCGGTTTTGTAGAATGTTTTAAGCAGGAGCGGGGTCATGTACATCGGTATCTGGTAACACGCCACGAAAAGTAGCAGCGGCTCGGTCAAGCCGTGAGGCAAAGCGGCAAGAAAGATCATGACGTTGCGGTTGCCTGCGGTGATGCCGTAGGCAGCGCCTTCCTGTGTCAGGCCGATTTTGCGGGCGCCCAGAAAACACGCAATTTGCAGGCCGAAGTTGAAGAGGAAGGCGAGACCAAGTGTTTTGGCAAGAAGGACCGGCTGATCAATCAGTGCCGGACCGAAGTTTGCCATGAGGCCGATAACGACCAGTGCCATGACCAGAACCGAGACGCCGTCCATCACTTGCAGTGTTTGCGGCCTTGGCTTTGGCAGGATTAGCTTGCGGATTACGAAAGCACTGACTGTTGCGCCGCCAATGAGCGCCAGAAGCTTGAGCGAGGATTTGATGACGGTGGCAAGGTCGCCAAATTCCGTGGCGAGTGTCAAGACGGGAATAATCGTAATTGGCAGAAATGCTGTACCCAGGATCAGAAGTCGCAAAGCGGGCACGGGGTCGTTGCCTGTCAGCAATACGAGATTGGGACTTCCCGAAATGGGTGAGGCCGCG
>JBNKQT010000406.1:0-7753 GCA_050297115.1 Ensifer sp.
CCTTCAAACTGTCAATACCGATACGCAGATACTCGTCCAATTTCGGCATCAGGCACATATCCTTGGAGTTGAGGATATAGGAACCACGCACATCTTCCTCGATCGGCATCAACTCACCAGGCCGCGCGCCTTCCTCGAGTACAAACTCGAAGAGCTTCATATTCTCTTCCGTCAGTTCCAACGGCTTCACGGTACCGTCATTCAGACGCAAGTGCACCTTGTATTGCCAACGGCAGGAATTGGCACAATTGCCCTGGTTCGCTCCGCGCTCCGCCATGAAATTGGAAAGCAGACACCGGCCCGAATAGGTCATGCACATCGCGCCATGCACAAATGTCTCCAGCCGCACATCCGGGCACTTTTCGCGAATTTCGGTCAACTCTCCAAAGGTTACCTCGCGCGCCAGCACCACCAGTTCGGCGCCCTGCTCCTTCCACGCATCCACCGTCAGCCATGAACAAACATTCGCCTGTGTGGAAATGTGCAGCTTCAACTCCGGAGCATGCTTGCGTAGATAGAAGAACACGCCTGGGTCGGCCACAATTACCCCGTCCGGCTGCACCTCTTTCAAGGTCTCCACATAATCGGCAATTTTTGGCACGTCCTTGTTGTGCGTGAAGAGGTTCAGCGTCAAATAAACCCGCACGCCATGCTCATGCGCGAACCGAATGCCCTCCTTCACATCTTCCAGTGACAACTGCGATTTGGTGCGCAGCGACATATCGGGCGTCCCCATATAAATCGCATCCGCGCCATAAAGCACACCAACCTTCAACCGCTCGAGCGAGCCAGCAGGCATTAGAAGTTCAGAACGTCGAGCAACGTCAGTCATGGATCAATCCTGATAAATGTGCAGCAGAGCCGTTCCATAAGCATCTGGGAAGAAACTCTCCTTGACAAAAGTCAAATTTTGAAAATTCTTACCCTGTGAGCAAGTACATATTTTCGTCTTCTGTCACGAGAGTGACGCTAAACGAAATTACAGGTGCATTGCATTGACAAATTCCAATTGCCCACTTGCCATATCTCAATATATCGAATAATCGAGAAATATGGATAAGAAAACAACTCTCCTCGCTCTTTCGGCACTCGGTCAGGAAACCCGCCTCGATGTTTTTCGTCTGCTTGTGCAGGCGGGCAGCAAAGGCATGCTGGCCGGTGAAATTGCCGCCGAAATGGGTGTGCTGCAAAACACCATGTCTACTAATCTCTCAATCCTGCATCAGGCGGGGTTGGTCAGAAACACACGGGAAGGACGTGCAATCCGCTATTTCGCCGACATGGACGGAATGCGCGGCATGCTTGGTTTCCTCATGGAAGACTGCTGCGGCGGCCAACCCGAACTATGCCAACCGGTGATCGATCAGATCGCCTGCGCCTGCCAATAGCAGGACCACCTGAAAACATGAAATTCAACGTGCCCGAACGGGCACTGAGACAAATTCCAAATATAGAACCTGGATTTCCCATGAGCTCCGCAGAAACCACCGCATCAGAACCAATGAGCCTCTTTGAGCGCTTTCTCACACTTTGGGTCGCCATCGCCATGGTTGGCGGCATCATCGTCGGCGTCATAGCCCCCGGCCTTGTAGAGGCTATTGCCTCTGCCGAGGTGGCTTCCATCAACCTTGTTGTCGCGGTCCTCATCTGGGCCATGGTCTACCCCATGATGGTCAATGTCGACTTCGGCGCTGTCGCAGGCGTTGCGCGTCAGCCGCACGGCCTGCTTGTCACGCTGGTGGTCAACTGGCTTATCAAGCCCTTCACCATGGCGTTTTTGGCCGTTCTGTTCTTCGACTTCGCCTTTGCACCGTTCATTTCGCCGGAAAACGCCGCCCAATACACGGCAGGCCTCATCCTTCTGGGTGCGGCACCCTGTACAGCCATGGTGTTTGTCTGGTCACAGCTCACACGCGGCGATGCCACCTACACACTGGTTCAGGTGTCGGTAAACGACCTCATCATGGTTGTTGCCTTCGCTCCCATCGTGGCCTTCCTGCTCGGCGTGACAGACATTTCCGTGCCTTGGCAAACGCTCGTTCTTGCCACCGTACTCTATGTGGTTCTGCCACTCATTGCAGGCTTGCTCACCCGTCGCGCACTCGGATCAAAACAAGCCATTGAAGGTTTCACCCACAAGGTCAAACCGCTTTCCGTCATCGGCCTCATTGCCACGGTCGCCATCCTCTTCGGTTTGCAGGGTGAAACCATCCTCAGCCAGCCATTCATCATCCTGCTGATCGCCATCCCTATCCTTATTCAGAGCTACGGCATTTTCGCCGTGGCCTATGGCGCAGCCTACGCCTTGAAAGTGCCCCACCGCATTGCAGCCCCATGCGCCATGATCGGCACCTCGAACTTCTTCGAACTTGCCGTCGCGGTCGCCATCAGCCTCTTCGGTCTGAATTCCGGTGCTGCACTGGCAACAGTCGTCGGCGTGCTGGTTGAAGTACCCGTCATGCTGTCGCTGGTTGCTTTCGCCAACCGCACGCGCAGCAAGTTTCCAGAGGCAGGCTGATGATCGTCATCCATCACAACCCGGATTGCGGCACCTCTCGCAACGTGCTGGAAATCATTCGCAAGTCTGGCGAAGAGCCGGTCGTTATCGAATATCTGAAGGAGGGCTGGACGCGTCCACAGCTTCTGGCACTCTTCGCAGCGGCGGGCATCACAGCCCGCCAGGCACTCAGAACCTCAAAGTCGCCCGCCGCCGAACTTGGCCTTCTCGACGAAAGCGTTTCCGACGAGAAGCTGATAGACGCGATGCTTGAACACCCGGTTCTGGTCAACCGCCCCATCGTCGCCAGCCCCAAAGGCGTGCGCCTGTGCCGCCCTTCAGAAAAGGTGCTGGAACTGCTGGAAAATCTGCCCAACGGCCCTCTATACAAAGAGGATGGCGAGATGATTATCGACGAAAATGGTGCACTGGTCGCCTAAGCTGTCCCTACACACCATGCTCAACATCCAGCCGCGCCTCTTCATTGAGGGGCGGCTGCTGTGCGTTCGGTTTTTCAATCATGCTCTGCACCTGCACCAGATGGAAACTGACACGCCACAAATGATACGAAACGCGGTGCAGCCAACGAAGAGCATCCAGCCGCCGCCACGCAACATCGTGGGAAAGAAAATCGAGTGCCGCTTGTGAAATCAAACGCTCTCGTTGCGATTGCCGCTGCCTTCCAATCAACTGATGAACCCTGTCAAGAAGGCGCTCGCAGCCCTCGTAATCCCTGCCATCTTCGGCACCGTCCGTTGCCATAATCAATATGCCCGTCAGTCGGCGAAGACGCTGATCCCGATAAAGCTCCGCAATTCTCTCCAATTGCGCCGACCGATAGAGTGCGCGATTCAGATGATCCAGAATATGGAACATGCCCTTGATTGTGGTCATCTGCACGCCGCCTTTGTCGGCAACCTCAATCTTGTCAATGTAGGCTCGCGTCTCCGACAAAGCAGTGACAAGGCTCTCGCGCCCGTAATATTCGTGGCTAACGTCTTGCGCACCGATAACTGACCGCAGGTGTTGGGTAACAGCCTCAGCCAGCCGATCCACAGCAACCTTTGCCGCCAAAACCGCAGCCTCCGGCTCGCGAAGTGTCATCGGATCCAGCGACCGCGTCAATTCCGACCCCTTGTCGGGTATCAAAAGCTCCACAAGTCGTGCAAAGGGGCGGGCGAATGGAAGGATCAGCGCCACACCGAGAATGTTAAACGCACTGTGAAATGTAACCAGCGCCGTCAATGATCCCTCTTCCCCGGTCAAGTAGGTCACAGCATCTGCAAAATACCCGAGCAGCAAAAACGCCATCACCCCGGTCATCAGGTTATAGATCACATGGGCAAACCCGGTCCGCTTGGCCATGGTTCCGCCGCCCAGCGTCGCAAGTGCCGCCGTAAATGTGGTCCCAACATCCATACCAATCACAAGCGCACCGGCCTGCGAGAAGTTTACAGCACCCGCCGCAAGGGCCGCCAAAGCTGTCGCAACACCCGCACTTGATGATTGGGTAACAAGCGTGATCAGGATACCGATACCAACCAGCTCAAGCCGCCCCAAAAGCGTGTCAGAAGGAAAATCCGCCGGGGTCACGACGCCCTCAAACGCATCAAGCCCGGTCTTCATCTGCTCAATGCCGATAAAGATCAGGCTGAACCCCGCCAACGCCTGCCCCAGAAAGGAAAGGCTTTTCCGGCCCGAAAGATTGAGCAATGCACCGACAAAAACGACCGGCAACACAAGCTGCCCAAGCTCCAGTTTGAAGCCCAGCAGAGCAACCAGCCAACCGGTAATCGTCGTACCGATATTGGCGCCAAAGATAATCCCGACGGCTTGCGAAAATGTCAGCAAACCGGAGGCAACAAATCCGACAGCCGCAACCGTTGTCGCACTGGAAGACTGGATCGCAGCCGTCGTCAGAGCACCTGTCACGGCACCAGACAAAGGCGTTGACGTAAAACGCG
Organism: Ensifer sp.; assembly: GCA_050297115.1. GTDB lineage: Bacteria > Pseudomonadota > Alphaproteobacteria > Rhizobiales > Rhizobiaceae > Ensifer_A. Next base: position 4,462 of record JBNKQT010000406.1, read on the forward strand.
CCAATATGCTGCGCAAACGGGGCCCAGCAAGCGCCTTCAGCCCGCCCGTCAACATAACCATCCCGATCAGAAAAAGCCCGACGCCACCGAGCGCAGATAGAATGCTCCAGTACATGCGCCAGATATTGTCAGAGTTTCCTCCAAACGACAATCAGCTGAAATTGTACTGCAGCAGCTTCACAGGGATCAAAACAAGCTCAACCCGAATAGGCTGCCCCCACCATCTTATGCAAAAATCCGAGCCGCATTTTCCTGCAGATCCGCACGCACTGCCTCGCCGTTAACCTCGGCGAGATAAGCCATGGTTCCGCCGATCACATAGGCCGCCTTTGCGCCCGCATCCGGCACACCGCGCATCGACAGCTCCTCCTCCAGCCGCTGGATCAGGGCAGCACGAAACCTTGGCAATAAGGCGTCCCCGCGCCGCCCGGCCATCGCATGGGAAAAGAAATCCGGCGCATTGCCGACATGCGAAACAAGCCAATCCAGCGTAGCTAGAGGTGCATCCACCGCCATCGATGGTCGTATATCACTCATCATGTCCGAAAATATTTCGTCCAGAAGATCAGCCTTGGTGTTGAAATGCTCGTAGAAGGATGATCGCGCCACCCCGGCCCGACGCACAATGCCAGCCACCGTAATATCCCCCCAGCTTCCACGCTCCAACAATTGCAAGAGCGCCTCTTTGAGGGCGGCCCGGGTGCGTGACGCCCGCGGGTCGTCGGACATATCGCAGCAAGTCTGTCCGGAAATGGGCATGATGGGCTGTTCCTTCTTCATTTGTCGGCCTACCAAAACTTATCCGACACCTGTCCGAAAACTCAAGGAGTAAGGAATATGAAAATTGAGAGTGCCGTGCGAAGCGTTCTACGCTGGGGTCTATATCCCCTGTCTTGGGCCTGGATAATCCTGAGCCTTTCACAAGTGCTGCGGATGGACGTGGATGAGCGACCGGGATGGTTTCTGATTACACTGCCTCTCCTGCTTGCTTACCTGATCATCGAATTGACGCTACCCATGGACCGGCGCTGGTCGATGACTTGGCGCAACCTGCTGCCTGACGTCCTCTATGTTGCGCTTTCCGGCGGCACGCTTGCATTGCTTACTGCTGCGCTCGCCATGGCCTCCATCACCATTTCCGGCCAATCCGAAGGTCCCGCTCGCAACTGGCCACTCTGGCTGCAGGTACCGGTTTTGACCATGGTCTTTGAATTCATAAATTACCACATCCACCGCGGGATGCATGAACTGCGCGGCCCACTGGGCAGGTTTCTCTGGCATATGCACGCAGCACATCACCTGCCCGATCGCCTTTATCTACTCATGCATGCAATCACGCATCCCCTCAATGTGCTTCTCATTGAAGGTTTTGCGATCATTATGCCAATCTGGTTTATGGGATACCAACCAGAGGCCGTGTTGATATTTCTGGTCATCAACGCCTTTCACGGCATTGTCAGCCATTTCAACGTCGATTTACGCCTCGGCTGGTTCAATTACCTGTTCGTCGGCCCAGAGACCCATCGTTATCACCATTCGGCAAATGTAGCCGAGGCGAAGAACTACGGCGCTACACTCACAATCTGGGACCAGCTTTTGGGTACTTTCGTCTACCAACCCGGCAACACACCACAAAATCTGGGCGTCGATCCCGACGCAAGCCTGCCCGAGTACCGCCGCGTTCTCGCCGTCCTCGCACTTCCCTTCCACCGTGCATAATCCAAACGAAAAACGGGGCCGTCACCGGCCCCGTCCCATCTCGTTAAACTCCGAAAATTATCACTTCCCGCCAACAACCATATTGGCCGCAGAAACAATCGCCTCCAACGAGGCAGCCACGATATTGGCGTTCACGCCTACACCGTGCACTTCTTTGCCATTGGCGAGGATTTCCATGTAGCAGATTGCTGCCGCATCCGAGCCGTGCTGAAGCGAGTGTTCCGAATAGTCGTTCACACTCAGCTCAACACCCAGATACTTTGAAAGCGCATCGGTAAAGCCCGCAACAGGACCAGAACCCTTACCCTCAATACGCACCTTCTCACCGTTATCGATAATCTCGGCGGCAACGATGCGCTGACCGGGACGGTCCGGGTCAGTATGGGAATGATGGTCCACAAATTTCAGACGCGCATTTGGCTGCTCCACATAGCGCTCCATAAAGCGCTCATAGATGCGCTTCGGCTGAAGCTCCACGCCCTCTTCATCGGTAATGCGCTGAATGTCTTCCCGGAACTCCACCTGCAGCTTGCGCGGCAAGTTGATACCGTAATCTTCAGCCATGATATAGGCGATGCCGCCCTTGCCCGACTGCGAGTTGATGCGGATGATCGCTTCGTAGGTGCGGCCCACATCCTGCGGGTCGATCGGCAAGTAAGGCACTTCCCAATTCGGCTTGTTCGCCTGCTTGATCGCCTTCATACCCTTGTTGATCGCATCCTGGTGAGACCCTGAAAACGCTGTATAAACCAGCTCACCCACATAAGGATGACGTTCCGGGATCTTCAACTCGTTGGAATATTCATAGACGGCCTTGATGCGCTCAATGTCGGAGCAATCAAGCTTCGGGTCCACGCCCTGCGTAAACATGTTCAGAGCCAGCGTCACGATGTCCACGTTGCCAGTGCGCTCACCATTGCCAAACAGCGTGCCTTCCACGCGGTCCGCACCGGCCATCAGGCCAAGCTCGGTCGCAGCAATGCCCGTGCCCCGGTCGTTATGCGGATGCAGTGACACAATCACGTTTTCGCGGTTCACGATATTGCGGCACATCCACTCGATCTGGTCGGCATAGATGTTCGGCGTGGACATTTCCACGGTCGCAGGCAGGTTCAGGATCAGCTTGTTGTCCGGCGTCGGCTGCATCACCTCAATCACGGCGTTGGAAATTTCCATCGCCACATCCAGCTCGGTGCCAGTGAAGCTTTCCGGTGAATATTCGAAGCGATATCCACCGCCTGCCTTCTCAGCCATGTCGCGGATCATCTTGGCTGCATCCACCGCAATCTGCTTGACGCCCTGCACATCCTTGCCAAACACCACGCGGCGCTGCAGTTCAGAGGTGGAGTTATAGAAGTGAACAATCGGCTTGTTCGCCCCTTCGAGCGCCTCAAAAGTGCGGGTAATCAATTCAGGTCGGCACTGCACCAGCACCTGCAAGGATACATCATCCGGCACCCCGCCCTCTTCAATGCACCAGCGAGCAAAGTCAAAGTCGGTCTGCGAGGCAGAAGGAAAGCCAATCTCAATTTCCTTGAAACCCATATCGAGCAACAGCTGGAACATACGCGCC
>JBNKQT010000407.1:0-7257 GCA_050297115.1 Ensifer sp.
GTAAAATTTTTCTCATTCAGGCCTTGAAGAAATAGTAGGCGGCTAGAAACAGACCCACAGCAATGACTGCGTAGCGCAGCCAGACTTGCGGGATGCGTTTGGCAGCATAAACACCGAGATAGCCGCCAATACCCGCACCTGGCAGCATGATGATGGCATGAAGCCAGGAAATGGCGCCGCCTGCGGTGAAGACGATAATGGCAACCGCTGCAATGATGATCGAGAGGAAATTCTTGATCGCATTCAGCCGGTGATAGTCGCCGCCTGTGGCAAGGCTCAGCGATGCCAGCATCATGATGCCCATGCCAGCCCCGAAGAAGCCGCCATAGATGGATGTGATGAACTGAATGACCATGCCGGATGGGCTGTTGGGCGGACGTTCAGCACTTTCTGCCGGGCGCAGCTTGGGGCCTGCCCAGAAAAGGGCGGTCGCGGCCAGCAGAAGCCAGGGCACAAGACGCGAAAATGATGGATTGGAGAGGGACAGCAGAAACAGCGCCCCGCCAAGCGAGCCGACCAGTGAAACGACCGAAAGAACGGCAAGCGCCTTCCATTCGCGCAGCACGGTTTCCTTATAGGCGAGTGCGGATGTGATGTAGCCTGGAAACTGCACGATGGAGGATGTTGCATTGGCTGCAATGGGCGGCAGGCCCGCAAATGTCATTGCGCCGAATGTCAGAAATGTTCCCCCGCCCGCAATGGCATTGATAATGCCGGAAATAAGGCCCGCGAGAAACAGAAGCAGTGCTGAAATAATGGTCATGAAATTCCCCTCTGCCACTTGCAATAGATCAATTCACCCACAAAAGGAAAGAGCGCGAAATGCTGCGGTGACAATTTTGCGCTCAAGGGGTGACAAAGGGGTCAACTTCGTGTAATTCAGCGCGCGGAAACAGATGGGCCAGCTTAATAAGGCCCCAACCGTTACCAAATAAAGGACTGGCGAACCCGCTCCCGCCAAACAGGCGCATCCGGAGGTACTCCAAAGGATGAAGGTTGAGCGCTCTGGCTGTTTTAGAAGAAAAAGGTTGAAGACAATGAGCATCATCAAGCAGCTCGAGGCTGAACAGGCCGCAAAGATTGAAGCAAAGCGCAAGCTTCCTGAATTTTCTCCGGGCGACACCGTTCGCGTGAACGTGCGCGTGACAGAAGGTAACCGTACCCGTGTGCAGGCTTACGAAGGCGTTTGCATCGCACGTTCGGGCGCTGGCCTGAACGAAAGCTTCACTGTTCGCAAGATTTCCTACGGTGAAGGCGTTGAGCGTGTATTCCCGGTTTACTCTCCGCTGGTTGAAGGCGTTGACGTTGTTCGCCGTGGTAAGGTTCGCCGCGCGAAGCTCTACTACCTGCGCGACCGTCGCGGTAAATCTGCCCGTATCGTTGAAAACACCGGTACACGCGCTCGCAAGCTGAACGACGCCGAGCGTCAGGCAATTGCCGAAGAAAAGGCACGTATCGAAGCTGAAAAGATCGCAGCAGCACAGGCTCTGGCCGCTGAAAAGGCCGCAGCAGAAGCCGCCGAAAAGGCAGCCGCTGAAGCCGCAGCTGCAGAAGCACCGGCTGAGGGCGCTTCCGAATAAGCTTCGGACGCATCCCGGAATTAAAAAAAGCCGCTCATTTCGATGGGCGGCTTTTTTGTGGTTGAGAGCGGCTGACAAAACCCGGTGGTGCGGTTCTCGCCAAATCATCAGCAACAGCTTTTGAAATCCACTCCCGAAATGCTTTTACCTTCGGAGCGTTTCGCCGCTTTGGCGGATAAACAAGCCAGATGCCATTCTCAAAGTTGCTGTGGATTGGAAATGGCTCGACAAGGCGGCCAGCCTGCAAGTCATCATAGAAGTAAATTCTATCAAGAATGGTCACACCCAGACCCGCAAGTGCTGCATTGGCGCATAGATCCTGCTCCAGGTATCGATATCGATCCTGACCCGAAAGATCGACATCACTCACCCCCGCAGCTTCAAACCACTCAAGCCAACCGATGTCCTGCGCACCAATCAGCGTCAGCTTCAGCAAATCTTCAGGGCTTGAAATCGGCCCCACCTTTTCCGCATAGGTCGGGCTCATCATCGGCGCGAAAATAAGCTGCCCAAGATGATGGCACTCCAACCCATCCCACGGCCCCTTGCCCCAGCGCACAGCAACATCGGCACCGTCCCGATCAAAATCGGAGAGCGTGGCAACGCGCTTGAAACGCACGGCCATAGAGGGATTTTGCAATTGAAACGTGCCCAGGTTTTTCGACAACCAGTAAGCACCAAAGGCTGGTGACGAGTGAATCGTCAGCGTTTCATTTGCAGTTTGTCGGGCCGAGGAAACAGCATCGTTCAGTAGATCAAAAGCCTGCGTAACATTGGGCAATATACGCTCTGCCACCTCAGTGCGAACAATCTGGCGTGGTTTGCGCAGGAACAGCGGCTCGCCCAGATTTTCTTCCAGTAGTTTGATCTGATAGCTGACCGCCGTCTGGGTCATGCCCAGCTCCTCTGCAGCACGCGTAAAACTGCCGTGTCGTGCCACGGCTTCAAACACACGCATCGCATTGAGGGGAAATTGTCTGGAGAGCTTCATGGATAAGTTCTCTTTATGAGTTCAGATCGAGATTCCATTGGAAAATATGGCATAAATCAACGAATGTCGCAGCATATACATAAAAGGAAAATGTTGTGAGCGATAAGCGTTTTTTGTCGCGAGGTCACAAAACGTGGCTTCGCGCAGTGGCGAAGCTTTGCCCATTTCGCAGTTTCAGCAAAGCTGGGCGGCGAACCGTGGATACACTCGATAAGCAATTGAAAAAGGATGTTGGTCTTGAAGAGACCCCGCCGCCTTCCGCAAGGTTGAGCCGAACCGAGCTCTATGAAGCAATCCGAAAATCTCGGCTGCCGCCCCTTTAGACAGGCGACCGGGGTTTTCATTCATTCTAAAATCAATTGCTTGGGCTCTCAAAAATTGGTATTGAGCCGCCATCATGTTGAAGCCTTTAAAAACGATTGCCCCAATGGAGAGCGCTTTTGTCCTTCAGGACCGTAAGCGTCTACCTGCACGTTTTTTCGCGGCCATCTCCGGCGCGCTCAACACCCGCGCGGCCTGACAGGCTGGCTTTCGCAGCCGCCTGACCCATGAACTTTGCAAGATTTCCTACAAAACGGACGAAATATCATGAGCGCACCTCGCACACTGTATGACAAAATCTGGGACGACCATCTGGTCAATGAAGCTGAAGACGGCACCTGTCTTCTCTATATCGACCGTCACCTCGTGCACGAAGTGACAAGCCCGCAGGCTTTCGAAGGTCTGCGCATGGCACACCGCAAGCCGCACGCACCGGAAAAGACGCTCGCCGTGGTTGACCACAACGTGCCAACCACGATGGACCGCTACGAAGGCATCGCCAACGAAGAAAGCCGCATTCAGGTTGAGGCTCTCGCCAAGAACGCTGCAGACTTCGGCATTGAATACTACTCCGAACACGACAAGCGTCAGGGTATCGTGCACATCGTTGGCCCCGAACAGGGCTTTACGCTTCCGGGCATGACGATTGTTTGCGGCGACAGCCACACCTCCACGCACGGTGCTTTTGGTGCGCTTGCTCATGGTATTGGCACATCCGAAGTGGAACACGTTCTGGCAACGCAAACGTTGATCCAGTCGAAAGCCAAGAACATGCTCGTGCGTGTTGACGGCAAGCTACCCGCAGGCGTCACCGCCAAGGATATCGTTCTCGCCATCATCGGCGAAATCGGCACTGCGGGCGGCACCGGTCACGTGATCGAGTTTGCGGGCGAAGCCATCGAGGCGCTTTCCATGGAAGGCCGCATGACCGTCTGCAACATGACGATTGAAGGCGGCGCCCGCGCTGGCCTCATCGCGCCAGACGAAAAGACCTTCGAATATATCAAGGACAAGCCGCGCGCGCCTAAGGGCAAAGCGCTGGAAATGGCCCTTGAATACTGGAAGACACTGAAGAGCGACGAAGGCGCGCATTACGACAAGGTTGTTGTGCTGGATGCCGCCAACCTGCCGCCGATCGTTTCCTGGGGTTCTTCGCCGGAAGACGTGATCTCCATCGACGGCGTTGTTCCAAACCCGGACGACATTCAGAACGAAAACACACGCAAGTCCAAGTGGCGCGCACTGGAATATATGGATCTGAAGCCCGGCACCAAGATGACCGACGTCAAGATCGACCGTGCCTTCATCGGCTCCTGCACAAACGGCCGCATTGAAGACCTGCGCGCTGCTGCTGCCGTGGTTGAAGGCAAGAAGGTGGCTTCCACCGTTTCCGCCATGGTTGTTCCCGGTTCCGGCCTTGTGAAGGAACAGGCGGAAGCCGAAGGTTTGGACAAAATCTTCCTCGAAGCAGGTTTTGAATGGCGCGAACCGGGGTGCTCCATGTGCCTTGCCATGAACGACGACCGCCTGAAGCCAGGCGAACGCTGCGCCTCAACCTCCAACCGCAACTTCGAAGGCCGCCAGGGCTTCAAGGGCCGCACCCACCTCGTGTCGCCTGCCATGGCCGCTGCTGCGGCGATTGCGGGTCACTTCGTTGACATTCGTGAGTGGAAATAATCCCAATCGCATATGTTTATCTCTTGATGGCCGCCCGATAGGCGGCCATTTTTATTTGTGTGACAGCCACCCATGAAAAGCGGAGAACATGGTTTGAATACGAAACGGCTTTACCTCTTTCGTCATGCAAAATCGGCATGGCCCGAGGACGTGGACGACCATGAACGACCATTGGCAAAACGCGGAACCAAGGCGGCACCGCTGATGGGCGCATATGTGAAGACGGAAAAGCTGTTGCCCGACCTGGCGCTGGTTTCAACAGCACGCCGCACGCAGGAAACATGGGATCTGCTGGTGCCATTCCTACCGGGTTGCGAAAAGCGCGATCAGCCACGCATTTATGAAGCACATGCGGAGGAATTGCTGCGCGTGGTGCAGGAAACCGATGACAGCGTCGGCTCACTGATGCTGGTGGGGCATAATCCCGGGCTGGAGATTTTGGCGCTGCAGGTAATGAAGCCGATGCAATCTGAGGCGGAGGGGCGGTTGAAAAAGAAGTTCCCAACCGCCGCCCTTGCCGTCCTGTCTCTCAATATTGAGCGTTGGGCCCATCTGGGTCAGGATAGCGGGGTGCTCGAGCGCTTTGTAACGCCCAAGATGCTCAAGTGAGAAACATGGAACTGCGTTTTGGCATGTTCAAACTCAAGCCGTGGCAAACTCGATACGGATTCCACCCGGCATGGAACAGATGAAATGGTTTGCCAGCGCGCCAGGCTGCCAACTCGCTGGATGGCGTTATGGCGGCTGCGAAAGCGGGTGTGGGCCTTGTCAAATTGCTGAGCCATCAGGTCACTGACGCCATTACGGAGGACTCACTGCGACCTGTTCTGGAAGACTTCGCGCCACTGGCATAGCCGGTCAGGCTGCTCTTTCGCGCAAACAGCCCGGCTGCCCAGCGGTTTATAGACGCTATGCGCAAAACCGGCGCGACCAACGAAAGGCGGATGATCTGAGCCAGGCTGCGCCCTCAAAACTCGGCTGTCATAGGATCGGGGCCAACTCTGCCCAGCGCTGAATCCAGGCCACCAATGGCGCGCATGTCGCTTTCATCCAGCACGAAATCAAAGACATTGAAGTTCTCTTCAATGCGCACCGGGTTGGAGGATTTGGGGATCGCGACAAAGCCATTTTCAAGATGCCAGCGAATGATGATCTGCGCCGGGCTGCGGCCGTGTTTCTTCGCAATTGCCTGAATGGCCGGGTTGTCAAAAAGGGAACCCCGGCCCAGAGGGCTCCAGCTTTCAGTGACTATGCCAAGATCAGCATGGGCGGCACGCAAGGCACTTTGCTGGAACATGGGATGCAGCTCAATCTGGTTCACCACCGGTGTCACCCCGGTTTCTGCAATAATGTGCTGAAGATGGTCTTCACAGAAGTTGGAAACGCCGATAGAGCGAACCCGGCCCTGCTCCCTCAGTTCGATCAGGGTTTTCCAGGTTTCCACGTAAAGTCCGAGATGTGGTGCCGGCCAGTGGATGAGATAGAGATCGAGATAGTCAAGCCCGAGCCGATTCATGCTTGCATCAAAGGCACGCAGCGTCTTGTCGCGACCCTGATTGTCGTTCCACAGCTTGGTGGTGAGAAAGATGTCTTCGCGGGCAACTCCCGATGTGCGGATCGCCTCACCAACTTCGGCCTCATTATTATACATCGCCGCCGTGTCGATATGGCGGTAACCGGTTTCGAGCGCCTTGCGGATGGCGGGGACGGCAATATTGCCTGTGGTCTGATAAACGCCGAGCCCAAGCTGCGGCATCCGCTTTCCATCATTCAACGTGATCATCGGTTGGCTGGTCATGAATATTTCCCTCGATTTTTTCAGGCGGAATGCCGACCTTGCATTTGACTTCCACCTGCGAATTTCGCAGCTTGCCGAAAATCAGCAATTGAGGAACTCGGCATGAACATTGAATGGATCGACTTGACCGCCAAAGATGGCAAGACCATCAAAATGTATGTGGCGAAACCTGACGGCACACCAAAAGGTTCCATCATCGTGTTGCAGGAAATTTTTGGTGTCAATGACCATATCCGTTCCGTGTGCGACCGGCTGGCCCGTGAGGGTTATGTGGCGGGGGCACCGTGCATTTTTGATCGTATAGAGCCAAGCTACGAGGCGGGATATGAAGCCGCGGACATTGAGGCCGGTATGGCAATGATGAGCAAATTCGATTTTGAGGCCGTGGTGCTGGATATGAATGCAGCCGCCGAAGCACTGGAGCCCTATGGCAAGGTTTCGGTGATGGGATTTTGCCTTGGCGGGTCACTGGCCTATCTGCTGGCAACGCAGAACGCAAAGATCGTTGCGGCAGCCTGCTACTACGGCGGACGCATCAATGGTTTTGCTGACAAGGCACCGCTCTGCCCGACCATCCTGCATTATGGCGAGACAGACCATTCGATCTCCATGGAAAAGGTGGAGGACATGCGTGCCCGGCAGCCGGACCTGCCGATTTACGTTTATCCGGCAGGCCACGGTTTTAACTGCGATGCGCGGGCATCCTATGAGCCGGAATCGGCACGTCTTGCCTGGCAGCGCACAATGGAACTGATTGGAAACGCCTCAGCGAACTAGGTCACGAACTCATAAATGAGGTTGTTTTGGCGGCGAAATGACAAAAATATGCAGGGAAGTGATTGAAAAGCGGGCTTATTGCCCGGTTGAAATCGCTGACGTGGCAGATTGCA
>JBNKQT010000408.1:0-5625 GCA_050297115.1 Ensifer sp.
CGGCAAGCTCTTTCTCTGCGCCCTGAAAATCCCGGATTTTGACCACAACCGGCTCAAGCTCGGAATATTCCGCCGCCAGTTTCACATAAACATCAGCCTCCGGGCCCGCCGCCATACGTGCTTCAATCTCGCCAAAGCGGCGCTCCAACTCACGCATTTTTTCAACGGGAAGCTTCGCCATATGTATCCTAAAGAGAAAGGTTATTCGCCTCGGCAAAATGCGTCAGCGTTTCGCGGATAGGCTTCTTGGTTTGAGTATCATCAAGTGCTGGATTGATGATGGCCGCAAGCTTGCCAATATCCAGTCCCAGCAACATCGCCTTGACCGGACCAATGGAAGCTGGAGACATGGAAATCGACCGGAAGCCAATGCCCATCAACGCCATGGCACAGAGCGGACGGCCCGCCATTTCGCCACACAACGTCAAAGGCTTGTTATTGCGTTCTGCAGCCCGCACAATATCGCGCAACATACGCAGGAAAGGCCGGCTCAAAACATCAAACCGATCAGAAACACGTGCATTGCCACGATCCACAGCCATTGCAAACTGGAAGAGATCGTTGGAACCGACGGAAACAAAATCCACAGCCTGAAACAGCTCGTCCAACTGCCACATCATGGAAGGCACTTCCAGCATGGCACCCACTTTGAGGCTCTTGGGCAGGTGGTATCCACGCTTGGAAAGATAGACCATCTCACGGTCCAGCAGTTCGCGAACCGCCGCGATTTCCCGAACGGTTGTCACCATGGGGATCATGATCTTGAGGTCATGATCTGCCGCTGCGCGGAACAAAGCACGCAGCTGGATACGCAACAGCGCTGGCCGATCGAGTGCCAACCGGATCGCACGCCAGCCAAGAGCAGGGTTTTCTTCCTCGGCACCACGGAAATACGGCACCACCTTATCGCCGCCAATATCCAGCGTGCGGAACGTTACCGCCCGCCCCGCTGCCTGCTTCAGCACATCGCGATAAAACGCTTCCTGCTCATCCACCTTCGGCATGGTGGAGGCGATCATGAATTGGAGTTCGGTGCGGAACAAACCAATGCCCTGTGCACCCGAGCCATCAAGCTGCGGCAAATCCACCAGCAGGCCCGCATTCATCAGAAGATCAACGCGCTGCCCGTCTGTCGAAATGGGTTCAACAGACCGCAATTCCCGGAATTGCTCCTGCCTGCGTGCGCGAAAACGCGCCTTTTCCTCATAGGATTGCTGCAGGTCCGCCAATGGGCGCAAATGCACTTTGCCATCATCACCATCAATGATGATGGCGTCACCATTTTCAGCCAGTGAAACGACACCTGCAGCCTGACCAACCACCGGCACACCCATGGCACGCGCAACAATCACCACGTGGCTCGTTACGGCACCTTCTTCCAGCACGAGGCCACGTATGTTCTCACGCGGATAGTCCAGCAGCTCTGCAGCACCCATGGCACGCGCAACGATCACGGCATCGGTCGGGAACCCATCGCCGGCACCCTTGGGGCCATAGCCCGTCAGCTGACGCAGCAACCGGTTTGCAAGATCCTCAAAGTCATGCATGCGCTCGCGCAAATAGGGATCCGTCAGGCGGATCATCCGCGCTTTGGTATCGCTTTGCACTTTCTCTACAGCAGCTTCAGCCGTCAGGCCATTGCGAATGGCCTCTTCGAGCTTGCGCACCCAGCCACGGTCATGGGCAAACATGCGATAGGTTTCCAGCACCTCGCGATGTTCCCCTTCCATGGAAACATCTCGGCGTGAAAGAAGATCGTCAATCGAAATACGCAGCGAGTCCAGCGCCTCGTTCAATCGCTTCAGCTCATGCTCGCTGTCGTCATTAAGCAGGTTGGTCACAACAATGCGCGGCTCATGCAGCACGATATGACCAAGCCCCAAACCATCGCCATAGCTGTCGCCATCGACGGTAATTGGCCTGCTCGTATCGAGCTCCATGCCGGGTTTGGCGATCTTTTTGAGTTCGCCAGTCGCAATCATTTCCGCCAAAACCATGGAAATGGTTTCCAGCGCTTCCACATCTTCTTCTCGATAGGAATGGCGTTCGCGATTCTGCACCACAAGAACGCCGAGCGCACGCCCCACACGCAAGATCGGTACACCCAGGAAGGAATGGAAGATTTCTTCCCCCGTTTCCGGCAGATAGCGGAAGGCGGGATGCGTCTGCGCATCCGACAAGTTCAGGGGTTGTGCGCTGGAGGCAATAGTACCCACAAGGCCCTGCCCCATTTTCAACTGGGCAGAGTGCACCGAGTCCTTCTTCAGACCTTCCGTCGCATAAAGCTCCAGCACGCCATCGGCGCGCAATACATAGACAGAGCAGACCTCTGCCACCATGTTCTGGGCAATATGCCGGACAATCTGGTCAAGACGCTCTTGCGGCTCAAGCGGCTCCGCCATGAGCTCTCTGAGCCGCCTGAGCAGAGTGCGCGGACCTTGTGCAAGGTCAGCCATGCGCTGCCGCTCCTCGATTTCGGTTTTTCCGCCACGCCTGCACTTCTATTCGACAGGCAATGACCGGACTCACAAATCAGCTTTTATCGAGACCGTAGCAGGAATGCAAAGTGCGAACTGCAAGTTCTGCATAGGCGCCATCGATAAGAATGGAAATTTTGATTTCCGATGTGGTGATCGCTTTAATGTTGATGCTTTTTTCAGCAAGCGCCTTAAATGCTGTCGCAGCAACACCGGCATGGCTGCGCATACCCATACCAATCACGGAAACTTTTACCAGACCCGATTCGGTCTGGATCGTGTCAAAGCCGATTGCGTCCTTGTTTTCATTCAGAACCGAAATCGCCTTTTCTGCATCACCGGAGGGAACCGTGAAGGTCATATCCGTATGTGTATCATCGGGCGAAATGTTCTGAACGATCATATCAACGTTGATATGAGCATCGGCCAAAGGTCCAAAAATGCCAGCCGAAACACCAGGGCGGTCTTCCAGCTTTCTCAGTGAAATCTGAGCCTCATCCTTGGCATAGGCGATACCGGTTACGACTTCCTGTTCCACGATTTCATCCTCGTCACAAATCAAAGTGCCCGGCGGGTTGTCAAAATCGCCCATTCCCGGAGCATCGGGGTCATCAAATGAAGACCGCACAAAGGTGCGGACATTATACTGCATGGCCAGTTCAACCGAGCGTACCTGCAAGACTTTCGCGCCGAGAGACGCCATTTCCAGCATTTCCTCAAAGGCAACCTGTTTCAGACGGCGCGCTTCAGGCACAATGCGCGGATCGGTCGTATAAACGCCATCCACGTCGGTATAGATATCGCAACGATCGGCATGAATGGCCGCAGCAATAGCCACAGCACTCGTGTCAGACCCGCCGCGGCCAAGCGTTGCAATGCGGCCATCCGGGCCAATGCCCTGAAACCCGGCCACACAGGCAACCTGACCGAGTTCGTCAAACCGGCGGATCATTTCCGAACCGTCAATTTCCAGAATCCGGGCCGCACCATGCGCATTGTCCGTCTTCACTGGTATCTGCCACCCCTGCCATGAACGTGCATCCACGCCCATTGACTGCAGTGCTATTGCCAGCAAGCCAGAGGTAATCTGCTCACCTGAAGAAACAATGGTGTCATATTCACGCGCATCATAAAACGGAGAAGCAGCACCCGTGACCTTCGGCATGTTCCGCACCCAGTCGACAAGCTCGTTGGTCTTGCCAGCCATGGCAGAAACAACAACCGCCACCTGATGTCCGGCATCCACCTCCCGTTTCACATGACGTGCAACATTGTGGATGCGGTCCAAATCTGCGACGGATGTCCCGCCGAATTTCATGACGATACGTGCCATTTCGAAGTCCGGTCCAGAATGCGCCATTCGCGACGCGTTATGCGATGCAAACAATCAAAAGCCCGACCCCTTGCTTGAAGGGTCGAGCTATGTCGTGCCGGTCTATTAGCGAAAAAGCGTGTCGACTGCAACGGCCATAACGGCCGCACCCAGGCTTAACTTGCGCGCAGCGGCGAAATCTGAACCTCAACACGGCGGTTGGCTGCACGGCCCGCATCGGTTGCGTTCGTTGCAATCGGCTGGTTTGGACCAAAGCCAACAGCAGACATACGCCGGGCTTCAATACCCTGATTGATCAGATAAGAAGCCACGGAAATGGCACGCTGTTCAGAAAGCTGCTGGTTATGTGCCAGAGAACCGGTGGAATCCGTATGGCCATTGATGTCGACCAAAGTCTTGTCAAACTTCTTCAGAACAATCGCAACCGAATTCAGTGTTGGATAGAATTGCGGCTTCACCGCAGCCTGATCAATGTCAAACGTCACATTGGAAGGCATGTTCAGGATAATATTATCACCATTGCGCGTCACCGAGATGCCAGTGCCCTGAAGCTGACGGCGCAATTCGGCTTCTTGCTGGTCCATATAATTGCCGATGGCACCACCACCAAGCGCACCAATACCGGCACCAATCAACGCCGCACGGCGATTTTCAACGGCATTGCCGCCACCAACGGCCAAACCTGCAAGCGCCCCAACGCCTGCACCAATCAGCGCACCACCGGCAGTGTTTGAAACTTTCTGCTCGCCTGTGTAGGGGTCGGTCGTCGTGCACGCTGCCAGAAATGCCGCACAGCTGCCAACAATGGCTAGTCTTTTCATCATGATAGAGAACGTCCCTTTGAGAATCTTTTCAAATCGTGGCGGGATCATAGCGGCTCAGGCGGCAATTTGAAGGCAAAATTGATCCGCCTGCGCAAATTTACCGTAGCGTCCAAGGCTTGACATTGAACCTTTCCCGTCCGATTCAACACCTGAAAATGTGGAGTTGAAAAATGAGCGAAGCGGCCAAAACAACCATTGACCAGAGCGAAGTTGATCGCTTTTCCGCCATGGCTGCGGAATGGTGGGACCCAACCGGCAAATTCCGTCCGCTGCACAAATTCAACCCCACCCGCGTAGAATATATCCGTAATCAGGTCTGCGCGCATTTCGGTCGCGACCCCAAATCGCCCAAACCGCTGGAAGGTTTGCGCCTGCTCGATATCGGCTGCGGTGGAGGCCTTCTCAGCGAACCTATGTCCCGCATGGGTGCTGAAGTCGTTGGGGCGGATGCGTCCGAAACCAATATCGGCATTGCCAAGACTCATGCAGAACAAACGGGCGCTACCATCGATTACCGCGCCATCACCGCCGAAGAACTGGCCGAAGCCGGCGAAAAATTCGACATCGTTCTCTCGATGGAAATTGTCGAACACGTCGCCGATGTCGACTTTTTCATCACGACATGCGCCTCCATGGTCAAACCCGGCGGCCTGATGTTCGTTGCCACCATCAACCGCACCATGAAAGCATGGGCACTTGCTATTTTTACCGCAGAATACGTTCTCGGCTGGTTGCACAAGGGCACACACCAGTATGAAAAGCTGGTCCGGCCGGAAGAACTTGTCGCTCCGCTTTCCGCCGCCGATATGCTCATCAAGGAAAAGACCGGCGTCAGTTTCAACCCGCTTTTGAACAGGTGGAGCCTGTCACGGGATATGGATGTAAACTACATGGTGCTTGCGGAGCGCCCGGCCTGATCAGAACCCCTAATTGGAGAATGCGGCAAAAACAAACAGATAGAGCGTTTTCGGTGATCCGGTTTTCACCGGAA
>JBNKQT010000409.1:0-3210 GCA_050297115.1 Ensifer sp.
ATTGAGTGGACAGAAGATGCGGGTGCCCGCGGTATCGAAATCGTGGGCGTTTCCGCGCTTGCAGAAAATGCCGGGAGGTGAGTGTGGGAAAGAAGAACAAGAAAAACATCAAGGCAGATGACCTGCCTTACCGCCCGTGTGTGGGGGTGATGATCCTGAATGGGGATGGTCTTGTATGGGCGGGCCGCCGAATTGCTGATGGCAATACAGAATATGATGGTTCGCCACAGCTTTGGCAGATGCCACAGGGGGGGATCGACAAGGGCGAGGAGCCTTTGGAGGCGGCTTACCGCGAGCTTTATGAAGAGACCGGGATGAAGACCGTCTCGCTGCTCGCTGAAGCACCGGATTGGGTGAACTATGATTTGCCAGAGCACTTGATTGGCATTGGGCTGAAGGGTAAATATCGCGGCCAGACGCAGCGCTGGTTTGCCTTTCGTTTTGAAGGTGATGAAAGTGAAATTGCTATCAATCCGCCGCCGGGAGGCCATGCGCCAGAGTTTGATGCATGGGATTGGCTACCGATGGAAAAGCTGCCGGAACTGATCGTGCCGTTCAAGCGCGGAGTTTATGAAGAGGTTGTCGCTGCCTTTCGGATACTTGCTCCATGAAAAACGGGCCCTTGAGGCCCATTCTTTTTGAAGGCTGCGCTGTTCTTTACTCTGCAGCGTCTGCCGAATCTGCATTGAGCATGCCATATTTCTCGTCCCCGATCTTGGACAGCAATTCGAGCTGTGTTTCCAGAAAATCGATGTGGCCCTCTTCATCTGCAAGAAGTTCTTCAAAGAGTTTCATAGAAACGTAGTCACCTTCTTCAGAACAGATTTCGCGCGATTTCTTGTAGGAATCTCGCGCTTCATGTTCGCCTGCTAGATCGGCTTCCAGAACTTCCTTCACGTTCTGCCCGATGCTTAATGGAGAGACTTTCTGAAGGTTGGGGTGGCCTTCGAGAAAGATGATGCGCTCTACCAGCTTGTCAGCATGCTGCATTTCCAGTCGTCACGTTGACTGACTGAATGCCTTGAACAAGGTGGAGTATTGGAAATTCAGGCAACCTTCGGGCGTGCAGTCCGAATTGCGGAAAGCTTGTTTTTTTGCTCATCACGGAAGTTGCGAAGGCGCTCCATGAAGTCGCAAACACGCTCATCTTCGCTAGCGGCGTTGCGGTGATATTCCTCGGTTGTCTGCACAATAATGTCGACAACATTTGGGAAACAGCCGCAGCAGCGGCCACGTTTTTCCATGGCGCGGTAAACTTTGCCCGGCACAATAAGCTGCCAACAATCTTCATCGAGCATTTCGACGATCACATCGCGAATTTCGCGGTCGGTGATGAAATTGCAGCTGCAGACGAGCATCAGGAAAATCCAAACTTGAGCCTTGTAGTCCGATTTATGATAAACCAGACCATATCTGTCAAGATAGTTTTCGTTACTCAGCTATAGAATAAAGCTAGAGAAGTGCCTTATATTTCATTAGTTTAGAGGCATTCTAAACTTTCAGAGCTTGCTCCACAAAGTCGTCGGTTCCGAAGAAACGTTGGTAACGTTCCACTTCTTCGGGGTCGCCAGTGGCTTTGCGCGGGTTGTCGGAAAGCTTTACGGCAGGTTTGCCATTTGCGGTGGAAACCTTGCACACGATGGAGATTGGCAGGAGGCCCGGAATTTCGCGTGGTGCACAACCGGCAAAATCATTGGTGAGATTTGTGCCCCAACCAAAGCTCATTCTGACCTGCCCTTCGAAGTGGCGGTAGGTTTCGATGATGGTTTCAACATCAAGGCCGTCTGAAAAGATCAGCAGTTTTTGCCTTGGGTCGCGACCTTTCTCTTTCCACCAGTCGATGATTTTCTGGCCACCTTCAATCGGTGGAGCGCTATCAGGCCGGAAGCCGGTCCAGTTTGCAACCCAGTCTGGTGCATTGCGCAGGAAGGCGGCAGTGCCGAAGGCGTCAGGCAATACAATCAGCAGGTTGCCATCGTAAAGCTGGTGCCAATCCTGCAGCACCTTATACGGCGCGAAGGCGAGTTCCTCGTCATTTTGAGCAAGTGCTGCGGCGACCATGGGCAATTCATGCGCATTGGTGCCAAGTGCTTCCAGGTCGGTATCCATGGCCAAAAGCACATTCGAGGTGCCGGAAAAAGCAGGGCCGATACCTTCCTTCAAGGCTTCCACGCACCAGCGCTGCCACAAAAATGAATGGCGGCGGCGGGTGCCAAAGTCAGAAATACGTAAGCACGGATATTGTTTCAGCTCTTCGACCTTGTCCCACATCTTGGCTTTGGCACGGGCATAGAGCACGTCCAGTTCAAAACGCCCCATGCCCTTCATGGCTGCGCGGGAGCGCAACTCATTGATAATGGCGAGGGCGGGAATTTCCCACATGGTGGTTTCACGCCACAACCCGTGGAAGGTCAGTTCATATTGCCCATCACGTTTTTCCAGTTCGTATTCGGGAAGCTGGAAGTCGCTGAGCCATTCGAGAAATTCGGGCATGAAAATCTGGCGGCGGCCATAGAATGTGTTACCTGCCAGCCAGATCATTTCCTTTTTGCTCAAGCGCAGGCTACGGGCATGGTCGAGCTGGGCGCGCAGCTCTCCTTCGTCAATTTCATCGGCAAGGCGGACGCTGGTGGTGCGGTTGATCAGCGAGAATTCTGCGCGCACATCACTATATTGATGCCAGATCATCTGCAGCATCATCAACTTGTAAAAATCCGTGTCCAGCAGGCTGCGGACGATGGGGTCGAGTTTCCAGGCGTGGTTGTAGACGCGCCGCGCTATGTCTGTTTGAGCCACGCTGTTTTCTCCTTAAGCTGCTTCAGGCGATGGTGACGCCAGCATCTTTCATGCGCTGGATCATGGTTGCGACTGAGCCGTCCAGGTCAATGCCTCGGCAGGCATCCAGCCTGACGGTGACGACCAGACCGAGTTTGGCTGCATCCAATGCGGAAAAGGCAACGCAATAGTCGGTTGCCAGACCGCAAAGGGTGACATCACTGATACCGCGCTCCTGCAGGTAGCCGCCCAGACCGGTGGGTGTCGTGTGATCATTTTCGAAAAACGCTGAGTAGCTGTCGATGCCTGTGCGAAAGCCCTTTCGAACAACAAGCTCGGCTTTTGTCCACTCCATTGCTGGATGGAATTCAGCGCCCGAGCTGCCCTGAATGCAATGGTCTGGCCACAGCACTTGCTCGCCATAGGGCATTTCGA
>JBNKQT010000410.1:0-4989 GCA_050297115.1 Ensifer sp.
AACCATGCAGACGCTTCAGCCAGTTGCCCCGGCGTAGGTTTCATACCGCAAAATGCGAGCAGCGTTTGATGAATTTCCGGGTTGGTCCGAAAATCCTGGTAGGCGATTGAGAGGTAGGACAGGCTCAGTTCGGACAGATAATCATTGGCAACCCGGTAGATTATGCTTGCTCCGGCACTGCCAAAGGTTGGATGCCAGTTGCGACGCTCTCTGGTTGCCTCGATGGCTTCCAACGGGCGCGTGACCATAACAATCCTGCATGATGTCATGCGTATGATGGCGGGCAGAAGAAAAGTGAGGAGAGGGTGCTTTAACACCACTGTGCTGCATCCATTTTCCAGCGCCTTTTGCTTTTGCTCTGCAATCCACTGCGGGAAGAAATGCACGAAGGCTTCGGCATTGCCGAGCGGCTTTAATGTTTTTTCGTCAATGCACATGCGCAAGACCGTGCGCAGCGCTTCCGGTTCATAGGCATTCGGCGTCTTCTCATCCACCGTCGGCACATGCGGAGGACAGGTGTAGCCACCGCATTTGTCGAGGAAGCCAGCAACAGAAGTCGATCCCGTTCCCCAGGCGGAAATAACCAGAATGACCTTCAAATCTTCAACCGGGGACAACGCGTTTCTCCTGCATATTCAATCCGGGCAATTTGCCTGCTGAAGCTTTCGTGAGGCCGACGATGCGCTAGTTTTTCCGCGCCCACATGCGTGCAGCGAGTTCTTCTTTTCCGTTTTCTTTCATCTTCTTGCGAACGTTTTCATGATCCGGTTCTTCACGGTTCTGGCTTACTTTCGACGCTGCTTCAATGCGCGTGATTGCGATGTCAAAAGCCACGATGTTGTCGAGCATTTGGGTCATGTAGTCTGTTGGAGCATCGGCCATACGCCATGCGCTTTCGCCGTTTGTCTCGCGCTCGAAATGGGCGGTCAGCTTGCCAACGACTTTTCTTTTGAACTTTTCAGAGTGGTCAAAGCGAATATTCCCGTAAACATGAATGGTTTGGTAGTTCCATGTGGGGACAAAACGGTGGTGCTGAGGCTTTGTGGGATACCAATTGGGTGAGATATAGCTGTCTTGACCGGTGAATATGACGAGCACCTCGGTACCATCTGCAATGTCACGGTGCATGTCATTGTTTTTGGCGATGTGGCCAAACAGTATGCCATCACTTTCCTCGAGCAGCGGTAGCTGGCTGGCAATGAGGCCGTTTTGCGTATTGGCGACAACTGAGGCCAGCGGATGCTCTCGCATGATTCTGCGAACTTCATCCTGATCATCTTCCTGAAAGAACGCCGGCTTATACATCGCTAGCTCCGCATGGTTTCTGCATCAATTTGCAGGTGTGAACACAAAAAGAAAAGGGCCCGCCAAGCGAGCCCTTTCCAAATCCAAATATCCTGAAGCGATTAACGCTTGGAGAACTGGAACGAACGACGGGCTTTCGCCTTACCGTATTTCTTACGCTCAACTGCACGGCTGTCGCGTGTCAGGAAGCCACCCTTCTTCAGAACCGGGCGAAGGCCTGGCTCGAAGTAGGTGAGTGCGCGGGAGATACCGTGACGAACGGCACCAGCCTGGCCAGAGAGGCCGCCGCCGGTAACAGTTGCGACGATGTCGAACTGGCCTTCGCGGGCAGCTGCAACGATCGGCTGCTGCAGGATCATCTGCAGAACTGGACGTGCGAAATATGTGCCGAATTCGCGACCGTTGATGGTGATCTTGCCGGAGCCAGCCTTAACCCATACGCGGGCTACGGCGTCCTTACGGCGGCCAGTTGCATAGGAACGGCCCTGTTCGTCAACTTTGCGAACGTGAACAGGAGCAGAAGCTTCAACAGCAGCTTCGGTTTCGCCTGCGATTTCTTTGAGATCGGAGAGATCAGCCATTATCAGGCGCTCCTTTTGTTCTTGCTGTTCAGCGCGCCGAGATCCAGAACGGTCGGCTGCTGGGCTTCATGCGGATGCTCGGCACCGGCATAAACGCGCAGGTTTTTCATCTGGCGACGGCCAAGCGGGCCACGCGGCACCATGCGCTCAACGGCTTTCTCGATAACGCGCTCCGGGAAGCGGCCTTCGATGATCTGGCGCGCTGTGCGCTCCTTGATGCCGCCGGGGTAGCCGGTGTGCCAGTAGTATTTCTTGTCTGTATACTTCTTGCCAGTGAGAACGCACTTTTCAGCGTTGATCACGATGACGTTGTCGCCATCATCGACATGAGGTGTGTAAGTTGCCTTGTGCTTGCCGCGCAGGCGGTTCGCAACGATGGAAGCAAGACGGCCAACAACAACGCCTTCAGCGTCGATGATGATCCACTTCTTTTCCACCTCGGCAGGCTTCTGAGAGAAGGTAGCCATTGGTTTCACTCTTTCGTTTGACCCTGAAATTCAGGGCGTTTCTTGTTGCTTGCGTTATCTGTCCAGATAACAGGAAAGCGGCCCCGTGACCGGAACCGCGTTTCTGGTGGGGCTTATAGAGGCGTTCTTGTGTGCCGTCAAGCACTTGAAGTGGTCTCTTTCTATTTTTATTTCAATAAAAACAATAGCTTAAAAATAAGGTATTATATTACCGCGCGCTGTGCTTCTATTCGATTGTATGGCCGACCGGTGCGGAGAAGGTTGCCGAGGCGGATGCGACCAGTTCGCCAGTGTCTGTGCGTTCCACAAGAACGTCGATAACAGAGAGCTGTTTGCCGATTTTGCGGATTTGCCCTTTGCCCTCGATTGTTACGGGATCTGCCCGGTGGAGAAAGCTGATATTGAGGTTGGCAGTGACTGCGCCAACGACCGGGCCGATATGCGCCAGCAATGTGACATAGGCAGTAACATCGGCCACTGCGAAGATCGACGGACCGTTGACGGTGCCGCCTGGTCGCAAATGGCTTTTGTCCGGGGTGAAAACGACTGTGGAGGTGCCGGGACCGACATCTTTAACGGTAAAAACGGGAATTTCATCCGTCCGGATCATGGGAAATTCTTCTCCCAGGAACGAATTGATCTCATCGGCAGTCAGAACCGGTTTCATTTAGGGCGTCTCCAGTCTAGAAAAGCGTAACATCTTTTTGTTTTGTTCAACCTTAAACGATTTTGGCGGGAGGGGAATATGGCAGACGTCGTTTCATTTGATTCAGAAGGTTCACGTGAGCTTTTGCTTGTGGATGAGGCTGAGGGTGTATTGCGCCTGACACTGAACAATCCGCCGGCTAATGCGCTTTCCATTGCCATGATGGAGACATTGCTGGCTGAGATTCGCCGTGCTGGCGACACAAAAGCCATCCGGGTTGTAACGATTTCGGCCAATGGCAAGGTATTTTCTGCCGGGCATGATCTGAAGGAGATGACGGCGCATCGCGGGGATGATGACAGGGGCACAGCCTTCTTTCAGAAGACATTTCGTCTTTGCTCCGAATTGATGCTGGCGATTACGCATTGCCCCAAACCGGTGATTGCTGTGGTGGATGGACTGGCGACGGCGGCGGGGTGCCAGCTTGTGGCGACCTGTGATCTGGCAATTTGTACCGATACGGCGACATTCTGCACGCCCGGCGTGAATATCGGTCTGTTCTGCTCCACGCCGATGGTGGCGGTGAGCCGGGCTGCACATCGCAAGCAGGCGATGGAAATGCTGCTGACCGGTGAGACGATCGATTCCGGTACGGCCAAGGATTTTGGACTGGTGAACCGGATTGTGCCGAAGCAGTATTTGAGCCAGGTCGTGGACAAGTATATCGCGACGCTGACTGCCAAATCACCGCGTATTTTGAAGATCGGCAAGGAGGCCTTTTACCGGCAGATCGACATGTCGCTGGAAGAGGCTTACGAATATACCGCGCAGGTGATGACGGAGAATATGCTGGATGCGCATGCTGAAGAGGGGGTTGGGGCCTTTCTTGGCAAGCGCATGCCGGAGTGGAAAGACGATTGAACGGGTATTGAGGAGACGGCAATGAGCGACGGACAATCCGAATTGGTGGCGATGGTGGCGGATCAGGAGGCGCGGCTGGTTTTTGACGCGTTTAATGAGGACACGGCCCTGGATCTGGGCACTCGGCTGTTGGCGAAGGCGAAGGCCGAGAAAGCGCCGGTTGTCATCGATATCCGCAGCCATAATCGTACCTATTTTCATGCCGCGCTTCCCGGCTCTTCGCCGGATCAGGATTTGTGGGCACGGCGGAAATCGAATGTCGTGTTGCATTATCACACTTCGACTTATGCACTTCAGCTTTCGGAAAAGTTCAAATCTTTTCCGATTGGGCCCATGCGCGGGCTGGACCCTATGGATTTCATCGCGGCGGGTGGCAGTTTCCCGGTGACGGTGAAGGGCACGGGCGTGATTGCGGTGATTACGGTTTCCGGGCTGAAAAGCGAGGAAGACCACGGCATGATTGTGGACGTGCTGGAAGAGATGCTCGGGTAGCGGGATTAGTCGTCGCGGTTTACCGAGGCGAGCAAATCCCACATATCCGCGCCGGTTTCCCACACGGCGGCGTTGGCTTTGTAGGCCAGCTCGGATTCCATGAGGTTCATGGCTTCTTCGGTGAGGTTGACGTTGGACAGGCCGTTCGGGTCCGGGTTGCCGGAAGGGGCAACGTTGGCTTTTACGCCTGGATCGGTGTTTTCAAACGTGGTTTCCATCCGGTCATAATTCGGCGTCTGCATATTGGCGACGTTCTGCGCACTCGCGGTGGCGCGGCGTTCCTGCGCCATCATGCCGGACATGGCGGTGCTCATGACTGCGGAAATAGACATATCTGCTCCATTCGTTCGGGCTGCATTGTACCGGGTGCGGGTTAGCGGAGGGTGAAGGCGATGGGTTGGATTTTAGGGATTTGGAAGTGGGGCTGGGTCTCCGAGTTGCGGGAGTGGACGGAAAATCTCGGGCTTCTTGAAACCAAGTCTTGTATTTTGCTGGTGAGGGGATTTTTGCTCGTGCATCGCCTTGCCCCCTTACCAACTAAAAACTGAGGTCTGGCTTGCGCGCGCCCTCGCTTGGC
>JBNKQT010000411.1:0-7370 GCA_050297115.1 Ensifer sp.
CGCAACCGCGTGCACCTTGCCAAGATGCTGAAAGCCGGTGGCAACGTTATTCTGCTCGACGAACCGACCAACGACTTGGACACCGAAACGCTTTCGGCCCTTGAAGATGCGCTTGAAAATTTCGCAGGCTGCGCCGTTATCATCAGCCACGATCGCATGTTCCTCGACCGTCTGGCCACTCACATTCTGGCCTTTGAAGGCGACAGCCATGTGGAATGGTTTGAAGGCAACTTCGAAGACTATGAGGCAGACAAGATCAGACGTCTTGGCCCCGATGCGGTGAACCCGAAACGGGTGACCTACAAGCGACTGACGCGTTAATCATAAAGCCCGGTATTGCCGGGCTTTTTTTCTGTAATATCAATCACCCTCTTGACGACATAAAGATATGTTTATATCTTGATTTCATATTCGGTATGAGGTCTTGGTATGTTGGGTTTGAATGCATTCGTGGAGGTTTTGAAGGCGGCGGGGGAGACCACGCGGCTGAGGCTTCTTATCCTGCTTTCCAAGGCTGACCTGACAGTTTCTGATCTTACAGATATTTTGGGCCAATCACAGCCCCGTATTTCGCGGCACCTGAAGCTGTTGCTCGATGCTGGAATTATTGAACGCTATCAGGAAGGTGCGTGGGCCTATTTTCGATTGGGGCAGGATGGGGAGGCGGCATCGCTTGCCTCCACGTTTTTGCAGTTTGTGGAGCTGAATGACGCGACGCTTACCCATGACCAGGAACGGCTGACTGCGGTCAAGCAGGCGCGTGCGAAGCGTGCTGGCGACTATTTTGCCTCAAATGCTGCCGAGTGGGACGAGATCCGTTCGCTTTACCTGCCTGAGGAAAAGGTTGAGGCGGCATTGAAAGAACTGGTCGGCGACCAGCCGATTGATTCCATGCTGGACCTTGGTACCGGCACCGGACGTATCCTGCAGCTGTTTGACGGTGTTTACCGCAAGGCAATAGGGATCGATGCCAGCCGGGATATGCTGGCGGTGGCTCGCACCAATCTGGACAAACTGGATTCAGGCCGCGCGACTGTTCGCCATGGTGACATCTTCAACCTGCCGCTGGACGGTCAGGATTTCGACTTCATCACTATTCATCAGGTTTTGCATTATCTGAACGAACCGCAGGATGCGATTGCCGAGGCTGCGCGGGTGCTACGACCCGGAGGACGATTGGCGATTATCGATTTCGCCCCGCATACGCTTGAATACCTGCAAGAAAAGCACGCTCATTCCCGCCTTGGTTTTTCGCATGAAGCCGTGGATGGCTGGTTGTCAAAGGCTGGTCTGGAAACGGAAAAGGTCATCGATCTTCAGCCCTCCAATGGCGGTGAGGATGCATTGACTGTCACGATTTGGCTGGCGCGCGACCCACGCCTGCTGGTGGCTTGAACAAAAAACGAGAGAGAGTTCGACATGACGGGCATTATCAAGGCCGATGCGGATACATCCGGCCTGAAGCTGAGTTTTGAGTATTTTCCGCCAAAAACGCCGGAGATGGAAAGCCAACTCTGGGAAACCGTGGAGCATCTTGCGGGTTGGGAGCCAGAGTTTGTGTCGGTTACTTATGGTGCTGGCGGCTCGACAAAAGAACCAACTCTTGGTGCTGTCTCACGCATATTGAAAGAGACGACGATGCAGCCGGCGGCTCACCTGACTTGTGTTGGTGCGACTTGTGAGGAAGTCGACGCCGTGGTGGAAGACTTTGCGGCCACTGGGGTGCGTCATTTTGTTGCCTTGCGTGGAGACCCAGCCGGGGGAGTTGGTACAGCCTATGAGCCATTTCCTGGCGGCTACGCAAACGGGGCGGAGCTGACCGCTGCTTTGAAGCGGTTGGGTGACTTTGAGGTGAGTGTTTCAGCCTATCCTGAGAAGCATCCCGAAAGCAAGGATTGGGATGCTGACATCGATATGTTGAAGCGCAAGGTGGATAACGGCGCAACGCGGGCGCTGACCCAGTTCTTCTTCGATAACGATCACTACGAGCGTTATATGGAGCGGGTGATAGCAGCAGGCATCAATATCCCGATCGTGCCGGGCATTCTACCCGTTCACAATCTCAAGCAGGTCCGCAGGTTTGCTGCCTCTACCGGCGCGTCGGTTCCAGATTTTGTGATTGCGCGTCTGGGCACAATTGACGACGATGTAGAGCGGCGCTTTGTGGCTTCTGCAGCGCTGGCGGCAGAGCAGGTGCAGGATCTTGTTCGCCGTGGTGTAAATGAATTCCACTTCTACACAATGAACCGCTCAACCCTGGTTTCTGAAGTGCTGCGCAGGGCAGGCTTCAAGTATCAAGGCTGAAGAAATGAAAGGAACGCATGGCTCGGTGGGTCCATGCGTTCCTTGATCTTAAACTTTGACTGGTGAAAATTTAAAGTCCGCTAACCGGCACGGACCGCGTAGCGTTCTCCTCAAATGAAGAGCATTGTTGCTACAAACATAAACGCTGCACCGATTACCAGGACATTGAGCGATTGCGTGAGTCCCATATCGACCTCCTTCGCGTTAACGATGATGATATTATGCGGGAAATCGCGGTCTTCAAAGCAAATCTTTTGCTGCAGCGCGAAAGGAAAAGCAAAATTCAACAGGTTTGAATGCGGCCAAGAGTATGAATTTTCATAGCTTTCTATATGGCGAATCCACAGTCAAAAAAAATTTACAAAGCAGATGCCTCAATTTGGTCGATGTTTCATTGTGGTACACCATTAATACTTTGAAAAACATATATTATCACTCTTTTTGATTCTGTTTTTGAGGGTTTGCCGTTTTGGCTCTCGCTGCAAACTTTGCGTGCAGCGCAAAGCGGGTTTAATGTTTGCTGGCATACGATTTGAGGAGAGAAGCTCTGGCCGAAGTTGGAACAGTTAATGCAGCGGCGGAGGTCGCCACTGCCCATACCGGTGAACTGGTTGCCATTGCGGCCGTCATTGCCGTTGCTGCCATTCTGGGTCTCGGTTTCATGCGATTGCGCCAGCCACCACTTGTGGGCTTCATCCTTGCCGGTGTGGCCCTGGGACCAACCGGTTTTGGTTTGATTGCCAATTCGTCCAATGTTTCGCTGCTGGCCGAAATGGGCGTAGTGGTCCTTCTGTTTTTCATCGGCATGGAGCTGTCCATCAAGGCATTTATCCTGACTCTACGTCAGGCGCTTCTTGTCACGGGAGGGCAGATTGCAGCGGCAATGGTGGCTGGTTCCATCATCGTGTTTGTGACGGGAGCGAGCAAAGGCGAGGCCGTGATTATGGGCTTCATCATTGCGCTTTCGTCTACTGTGGTTGCCATGAAGATGCTTGAGGATATGAAAGTGCTGCGCGGTGAACCGGGCAGGGTGGCCATTGGCGTGCTGATTGCACAGGACATCGCCGTTGTGCCAATGCTAATCTTCGTCTCCAGCCTCTCCGGAGACAGCACCGATTATGGCGCGGTGGTTCTGCGCATGGCGGTTGCGGTTGGTTTGCTTGGCGGTCTGCTGTGGTGGTTTGGTAATCACAACAAGATCCGTGTTCCATTCTCGGAAACGATCGAAGAGAAAATTGAACTTCTGGCCATTGGTTCGCTGGCTGTGTGTTTTGCCGCTGCCGCGTTTTCCGGGGTGATCGGGCTTTCGCCGGTTTATGGTGCGTTCCTCGCTGGCATCGTGATTGGTAATTCCACCTTGCGGTCGCGCGTTATCCCCGTCATCGAGCCGATCCAGAGTATTCTTCTGGTCGTCTTCTTCCTGTCTATCGGGCTGTTGATTGATCTTGATTTTATCTGGGCGAATATCTGGCAGGTGCTGGCCGCATCCGTGATCGTGGTTGCTGCGAAGTCGGTTTTGAACATCTTCCTGCTTCGAAAAACCGGGGCGTCTACGCAGACCGCGCTGATTGCCGGGCTTTCAATGGCGCAAATCGGAGAGTTCTCCTTCATTCTGGCAGCAGCAGGTTTCGGGGCCGGTGTGCTCGGGTTTGACCTTTATCGAATCACAATTGCTGTTACGGCAGTTTCGCTTCTGGTCTCGCCGCTTTGGGTTGGCCTCATGCACAGGCTGGAGGGTGTTGCTGCCAAGCGGCTGGAGAATTACCGCGATGCACTGGCGTTGGCCTATGCTCAGGAATTGTTTGAGGTTCAGCGCGGCGGTGCCGCGATTTCGCGCCTGCACCACATGCTGCGTGTGCGCTACCGCGCATTCCGCATTTCCAGCTACCAGCGGCGTGCAGCAAAACCGGCGGCTGGCAAAGCCAAACCGCCGGTCGACGAAGATAAAAAGGCTGAAAAAGTCAGCGACGAAGCGCCTGCAGAATAGCAGGTGTTGCCCATCCGTCGGCAGGCATGCCCAGTCGTGCCTGCTCCTTTTGCAGCGCGCCACGGGTTCCTGAACCCAGAATACCGTCGATCTTGCCCACATCGTGGCCTCGGGCCTGCAGAAGGGTTTGCAGCTCTTTCATCTGACCATCGCTCAAGCCAGCTTCCGGGTTGCCCTTTTCATAACGGGGGGCACCTGCAAGGCGTGTCGCGAAATAAGCGGCTGATGTTGTGTAGATGAAGGACTGGTTCCATTCGAGGTAGATATTGAAATTGGGGTAGGCGAGGAATGCCGGGCCCTTGCGCCCCTGCGGCAGAAGAAGGGCGGCTGGCAGGCTACCGAAGCCGGTATTGCCGTCACGCGGCTGAACGCCGAGGCTGAACCATTCCGAGGCGCTCATTTCATTGCCGAGGCCGCTTTTTTCAAATGGCAGGTTTTGCGGGATTTTGACTTCCTGAATCCAAGGCTCGCCGCGGCGGAAGCCTAGACTCTGAATGAACTTTGCTGCTGTCATGATGACATCGGGCGAGGATTTTTTGAGACGTACATGGCCATCGCCATCACCATCCGTTCCGTAGGTCAGGATGTCGCGAGGCAGCATTTGCACCTGACCAATCTCACCGGCCCATGCTCCCGTCGTATTGGTTTCAACATCATCCAGCTCAAACAGCTTGATGAAGGCGAGAAGTTGGGGGCGGAAGAGTTCGGGGCGGCGGCAGTCATGCGACAGTGTCACAAGGGCGTCGCGTGTGTTGAAGTCACCTTGTACAGCGCCGAAATCTGTTTCGAGTGCCCAGAAGGCGGATATAACGGGTGCAGGCACACCAAATTCAGATTCGGCGCGGGCGAAGACGTTGCCATATTGCTGCATCTTTTTCTTGCCGATATTCAGGCGTGACTGGCTTACAACGCGACCGGAAAATTCCAGAAATGTTTGCTTGAAAACACCCTGTGCGCGGTCCCGGCTCAACACTGTGCGGTTGATGGATGCGCCACGTAATGCGTCGGAGGCCGCTTTTGCGGAGATGCCGGAAGCAACGGCTTCATCGGCCACACCTTTGAGAAAGGCTCCAAAATCTCCGCCGCATTGTTGCGCGGAAGCCAATGTCGGGCCTGATGTGGAAAGCGCCGCGGCAAGCAGGGCGGCAGAAAAAAGTCTGATCTTCATTAAATAGGCTCCCCCGGATTTCGAGCGGTATGCTCGGCTTGTGAAATGTGTCAGCAAAATCGTCCTTCAACTAGTACGATTTCGTGGCAGAGTTTTGAAGCCCTTCGCCGGGCATGCAAAACATTCTGAATGCAATACGCTTTATGCGGTCTGGCTATTCTGGGTGATGACATTTTGGGTAACCGCCATCTCCGCGCGATTACCCGCACTCAAGCCAGGTCCGTGGGGCCTGGATGGTCAGCGAAGGGCGGCGACCCAGTTTTTCCAGTTTGCACGGTTTCCGGCAAAAACGTTGATGTCGGTCTTGTTTTCAATGCCCGGAATTCTGCCGGTACTAGTATATTGCCAGAACGCCCAACGACGATCAGCGTAGGTTTCAGACGGTGGCTCTGCTGTGGAGCGTACCCAGAAGTGGTAGTCCTGGAAGTAGCCAACAAGGTTGTCCCTGTGGAAGTCGACCGCCGTGTAGATAATCGGACGCTTGCCGTAATAGGCTTCGATCCGGTCCATGAATTGCTTCATCATGCGGCGAACTTCGACCGCGCTTGGGCGATAGGAACAGGTTTTGGACTGGTGATTCCATTCCACATCCAGCACCGGCGGCAGCGACATGGATTCCTTCGGCACATTGCGAATGAACCAGTCGGCCTGTTCATCGGGCGATGAGCAGAAGTAGTAGAAATGGTAAGGCGCGTGGGCGAGGTCCGCACGCTGGGCGCCACGCCAGTATTCACTGAATTTGGTATCAAGGACATCTTTGCCTTCGGTGGCCTTGATGAAGGCGAATGCGACGCCGGATTTCTTCACGGAGCGCCAGTTGATTTCGCCATTCCATTTGGACACGTCAATGCCATGGACGTCACGCTTGTGCGGAGCATCATGGCCGAAGTCAATGGGATGTTCGTCGCGGAAACGCGACTTTATGGATGACGTGGAAATGAGGTCGTAACTGCTGGCGGTGCAGCCTGTGAGAAGTGCCAGAATTGGAAGAGCTGCCATTGCAAGTTGGCGCATGATGCCTGATCCCTAACGCAAATACATATTCTACGGGAATAGACGAAATGTAAATCGTCCCTATTCGGTCGTTTTCAGACAATTGAGCATAGCATCGTTAAGATTACGTTAGGGACAAGCATATCCGGTTCGATTCAAATTTTATTGAACCGGGTGTGTTCGCTTGACGTTTGTGTGCGGTAGGCGATTATATTGCAGTGCAAAACAGGTTCTATTCAGCCAGATTGGGGGAACAAATTGGACGAATACGATCTCATCGTTGTGGGCAGCGGCCCAGCCGGACGTCGCGGCGCCATTCAGGCGGCAAAACTGGGCAAAAAAGTTCTTGTTGTGGAAAAGGGAAAACGCGTTGGCGGTGTGTCGGTTCACACCGGAACGATTCCTTCAAAGACGCTGCGCGAGACAGCGCTCAATCTTACCGGTTGGCGTGAAAGGGGCTTTTACGGTCGTTCGTACCGTGTGAAACAGGACATCAATGCGGGTGACCTGCGGCGCCGGCTTTTGATTACGCTGGATCATGAAGTTGAAGTTCTAGAACATCAGTTTGCCCGCAATCACGTTCAGCATATTCGCGCGCATGCCCGCTTTCTCGATTCCCACACTTTGGAAATTGAAAAGGAGAGCGGCGAAAAGGCTCAGGTCTACGGCAAGGCAATCTTGCTTGCCATTGGCACCAGGCCGCACCGCCCGAATGATATTCCGTTCGATGGAAACCTCGTTCACGACAGCGACGATATTCTTGAAATTCAGGAACTGCCGCGCTCGCTGACGGTGATCGGTGCCGGTGTTATCGGTGTGGAATATGCTACCATTTTCAGTGCGCTTGATATTCCGGTCACGCTTATTGAACCGCGTGAGGAAATCCTCAGCTTTGTCGACAAGGAGATCGTCGAGGAC
>JBNKQT010000412.1:0-11764 GCA_050297115.1 Ensifer sp.
GTGGGCGTGACAAGGATCGAACTTGTGACCCCTACGATGTCAACGTAGTGCTCTCCCGCTGAGCTACACGCCCATCCGATGACGGGGCATAGACCATAAAAGGCTTTATCCCGTCAATAGGTTTTTGCGTATTTTGTGAAGCTTTTATGCTGGTACCAATCAGGCAGCCAGCATGCGGTTCACTTCGTCCACCAGATCGCGCAAATGGAAGGGCTTGGAAAGCACCTTTGCGTCTTTCGGTGCGTTGGAATCGGGGTTCAGCGCCACAGCGGCAAAACCGGTGATAAACATCACCTTCAGGTCCGGATCCAGTTCGGTTGCCCGCCGCGCAAGCTCAATACCGTCCATCTCCGGCATCACAATATCGGTCAACAGCAATGAAAATGGCTCTTCCCGCAGACGATCATAGGCGCTGGCGCCATTATCGTATGACCGGACATCGTAGCCCGCCCGCTCCAGCGCTTTTACAAGAAAGCGACGCATATCGTTGTCGTCTTCAGCAAGAAGGATTTTCTGATTCATATCTGTGACCATGTCTCAAACTTTGCCCGATTTTCAACGCGAGTCATAACACCCACCGGGTAAATTTCCGGTGAACGAAAGCCTCGCGCCATATTGTTGTATCTAAGTATGGACTTGGTGATAGGCAACTGGCAACATGCACAGAGCGCTTCGTCACATGAAATGAGGATTATGGTAAAGGGGCCAAATGTCAGTCACTGAAACATCGGAAGGCCCTTCTGGCCCAACAGATTTCTTTGAAATTGTAGAACCCGGTGTTCAGCGAATCCCTTTCGTTTTCAATTCACCCCACAGCGGGCGAAAATATCCTCAAGCCTTCCTGGAACAATCCAGACTGGATCCACATGAAATCCGGCGCTCGGAAGATCATTATGCAGACGAGCTATTCGGAGCCGCAGCACAACTTGGCGCCCCCTTCCTGAAAGCGCATTTCCCGCGCGCCTATGTCGATGTAAATCGCGAGCCCTATGAGCTTGATGCCCGCATGTTTTCCGGCACAATCCCGCCTTATGTGAACCGCAATTCCGCACGTGTTGCAGGAGGTCTGGGAACCATTCCCCGCATCGTTGCCGAAAATATGGAAATCTATGACGCACGCCTGCCCATAGAGGAAGCTCTCTGGCGCGTGGAAAACGTGTACAAGCCATATCACGCAACACTGCGAAAACTGATCGCCGCCACCCATGTGCGCTTTGGCCAGGCCTATCTCATTGATTGCCACACCATGCCCGGCAACATTCGCGTGAATGGAACGAGCCAACGACCGGACATCATTATCGGTGATCGCTACGGCACCAGCGCAAGCGCCCGCCTGGCCCTTGCCGCTGTCGAAATTCTGGAAGGCATGGGCTTTTCCGTCGCCCGCAACAAACCCTATGCAGGCGGTTTCATCACCGAGCATTATGGACGCCCCGCCCGCTCCTTGCACGCGTTGCAAATCGAAGTCAGCCGTCGCCTCTATATCGACGAAACCACGCTTGAGAAAAAGCCTGACTTTAACCTGCTGGGCGAGATGATCGGTGAATTCCTCACCCGTCTCGTTGCCTTTGCCTACGAAGAAAACAACTTCGACAGCCTCGCAGCCGAATAAACATAATCCCTATACAAACCGATACATCGCAGCGGGGAACAGATGCGAAGTATATTCACGTATAAATAAAAAAGACCGCGCTTTTGGCGCGGTCAAATCTAGGGAGGAAACACCCAAGGAGGGTATTACAACCGCGAACGGCTGTAGGATTACGTTATTGCTGCACCGCACAAATGTCAATAAAAGATCGAGTGTATTTACATATTTTTGAAGCAAGATGAATCTATACTCAAATGATCGTTTTTTAATCATGGATTTGCACAAATAACACACATTCCCACGCCGCCGCCATCCGCTCCCAAGCGTAAGAGGGCGCGTTTTTCATTGCCGCCTTTCGCCACCATGGCTATGGTCGCACCACTTGCCAAAAACAGATTCTCCGGGAAGACACCGCCCCATGCTGCCAGATCATGAGTTTTTCGAACGCCTTGCAAGCGCCGCTGCCGGTGAGACGTTGCCGCGCTTTCGCGCCGGAACCAGCGTCGCAAACAAAGAGGCCGACGGATTTGACCCTGTAACCGAAGGTGACCGCGCCGCAGAAGCCGCCATACGCGAGATTATCGGCCAAACCTACCCTGATCATGGCATATTGGGAGAGGAACACGGTTCGCAAGACATTGACCGCGAGTTCGTCTGGGTCATCGATCCCATTGACGGCACACGCGCCTTCATCTCCGGCCTGCCCGTTTGGGGAACCCTGATCGGTCTTTACCAAAACGGTCGCGCCATAGCAGGCATGATTGATCAGCCATTTATCGGCGAGCATTATTTCGCCGATGCCTCCGGTGCATATTACAAAGGCCCTGGCAGCGAACAAAAACTCACCACACGCCATTGTGGCAGCCTTGCCAACGCAACGCTTTTCACCACATCCCCACACCTGTTCGAAGGCGACGAAAAGAAGAAATACGAGGCTGTGGAAAGCAAAGTGCAGCTCTTTCGCTATGGCTGCGATTGTTATGCCTATGCGCTGCTGGCAGGCGGTCATATAGACCTCGTCATCGAAAACAGCCTCAAACCCTACGATGTCGGGGGCATTATTCCCGTCGTTGAAAAAGCAGGCGGCATCATGACCACCTGGGATGGCGACAGACCTGAAAATGGTGGCAACATCATCGCCGCAGCCAATGCCGATATCCACCGCGAGGCAATGGCGCTGCTGGCAGGCGCTTGACCGGATTATACCAAGGACCAATGATTAGGCTTCGTCACCGCCGGGCATAAACGCAAAAATAGCCGCCAGAGCCTGCTCCCGATAGCGGTCACGCTCCTGGAAAAGCTCGTGCATAGCTCCATCGATGGCAATAAAATGCCCGGCACGAAATCGCTTGCTCAGCTGTTCGATCGACATGAACGAAACCACTGAATCATGCGAAGGTGCCAGCACAATTGTCGGCACGGTAATCATGTTCAAATGGCGAAACGACGAAATACGCTGCCCAGCCCGCAAACATTCATCGATCCACCGCACAGTCGGCGCACCTAACGCAAATTCGGGGTGTTCCACCACAATTGCCCGGTTGCGCGCAAAGCGCTGCGGGTCCGAGGTCACAACATTGCCCTCAAATTCAACCCGCGTCCGGTTCTTGCCAAACGCCTTTTTCCCCATGCCGATCAGCCGCAGGAAACGGGCGATGCGCATCAACGAGCGATTGGAAAGCCCCTGCCCTTCAAGCTCCAAAAACGGGGCGCACAGAGCGATCCGCTCAATCCGGTTTGCAAGCCGGGGTGCTGCCGCCAGCGCAATTGCACCACCCATAGAATGCGCCACCATAAAGAAAGGCAACCGTGTGTCCGGCAGCACGATCTTTTCCAGAAACGCCTCCAGGTCCTTTTCATAATCTGAAAATCGCCGCACATAACCAAGTTCTTTGTTCTTGATCAGCCTTGGCGAAGCACCCTGACCACGCCAGTCAAAGGTCGCAACCCAGAAGCCCTGTTCGGTCAAATCCCGGATCGTCTCGAAATACTTTTCAATTGTTTCATTGCGCCCCTGCAAAAGCACAATCGTGCCCTTGGCCACGGAAACATGGCTGCGAAAAATGGCATATCGCAGCGCCAGCCCGTCAAAGCTCTCAAAGTACCCGACAACGTGGTTGTCAGGCACCTCATTTCCCGGTGTTGAATAAAGAACTGCTTCCATAACCCGCCGATTTTCGCGAAACCCACATCATGGATAAAAAGCCGCTGCCCAAAGCGCAATACAAAACCGCCATTTACCGGGTGCCATCCCGGAATTCTTGCCATTTTCGATTTTTAGGGCACCCCTCTTGAACTCGTTTGAGCCTGTTCCCAAATATTTTGACAGGTACGGCGCCCGAATGGGGTCGGCCCGCCCAGACACCGCCATATGGGGTGCAGGGCTTTGGAACAAACAGCAAATAGTCGCTTCTCAAGGAGGACCCTATGCGTCACGTTGATTATACCCCCCTTTACCGCTCCACAGTTGGCTTCGACCGCCTTTTCTCGCTTCTCGATGGCGTTGGCCAATCCGAACAGACCAATTCGTATCCGCCCTACAACATCGAACGTACCGGCGAAAACGCCTACCGCATCACCATGGCCGTAGCTGGCTTTTCTGATGAAGAACTCAGCATTGAGGCTCGCGAACATGTACTCACCATCAAAGGTGAACGTGCGCCGGAAGATGACAACGAAACCGAATATCTCCACCGCGGCATCGCCAAGCGCGCCTTCGAGCGCCGCTTCCAGCTTGCCGACCATGTGGAAGTGCGCGGTGCAAACCTGAAAAACGGCCTGCTTCACATCGACCTTGTGCGTGAAATCCCCGAGGCCATGAAGCCCCGCCGCATTGCAATTGCCACCGATGTTGCTCAAGAGCAGAAAGCCATCGAAGGCCAGCTTAACTAAGCCCAGTGTGGCCAAGCAAAATCGATAGACACGCAAAACAATAAGGGCCGGAAATTTCCGGCCCTTATTTGATTAGTTGAATGTCGGAGGCTGGCTCAAGTCAATCTTGGGCGGTTCGCCCAGATTGAGCCCGTTATTCTGATTATCACCGGCAGGCTTGTTTTGCTGCCCCGGCATAATCAGAGGCGGCAGCCCCAGTGTGTTTCCACTATCATTCGGCTGCCCGCCTGGCGAGCCAAGCGGTGGCAGGTTCAGTCCCGGCAGACCGCCGCCCTGTTCCCCGCCCAGCGGTACATTAATCTGTACATCGTCAATATTGAACTGCTTCTGATCGCCCTTGTAGACAAGCACCATCTGCGGGAACGAAATCACCGCGATCACCATGAAAAACTGGATAATGATGAAGGGTACAACGCCACGATATATCTGCATCGTGGAAACCCCGTCCAGCGTTTTGCCGGTCGTCTCATCTTTCCACGGCCCGGGCGGTGCAATGCTCCGCAGGTAAAACAGCGAGAAGCCGAAAGGCGGCGTCAGGAACGATGTCTGCAGGTTGATACCGAGAATGATACCAAACCAGATCAGGTCAATGCCATGGGCTTGGGCCACCGGTGCCAGAAGCGGGATCATGATGAAGGCGATCTCGAAGAAGTCGAGGAAGCAACCGAGAATAAATACGAGGATCGTAACAACAATCAGGAACCCGTATTCCCCGCCCGGCAATGCAAGCAAAAGCTCCTCGATCCACTTGTTCCCATCAATCCCGTAGAAGGTCAGACCAAACACACGCGCACCGATGAGGATCATCATCACGAAGGCAGAAAGCTTGGTGGTCGATTCAACAGCCTGTTTCAGCGTATCGAATGTGAGCCTGCGCTTGGCAAGCGACATGATGAGTGCACCCGTCGCCCCCATCGCACCGCCTTCAGTCGGCGTTGCAATCCCCAGGAAGATCGTTCCAAGAACCAGAAAGATCAAAGCCAGAGGCGGGATCATGACGATGATAACCTGCTGCGCCAGCCGCGAGATCACGTTCAGATTGAGCCGGTCATTGGCAAGCGCGATGGCATAGATAACAGCCACGCCCACGCACATGGAATTCACCAGCCGCCAGCCGGGGTCAATGGAGGCAAACAAGAAGGCACTGGCGAGGTAATAGATACCAACTGCCAGAACAATCATCACAAGCAGTGAAGTCACCCCACCACCCAGTGTACGCGCAGCTAACGGCAGTGCGGGAGCCCATTTCGGTTTGAAAATCGTGACCGCGAAGACATAAAGGCAGTACACCGCCACAATCATCAATGCGGGATACAAAGCCCCCACATACATATCACCAACCGAAACACCCAGCTGGTCAGCCATTACGATCAAGACAAGCGACGGCGGCACAATCTGCGCCAGCGTTCCGGATGCAGCAATCGTCCCGGAAACGAATGGGCGATTATAGCCATAGCGCAGCATAACAGGCATCGAGATCAGCCCCATCGCCATCACCGAGGCCGCAACCACACCCGTCGTTGCACCCAACAGTGCGCCCACAAGCACGGCAGCATAGGCCAAACCACCACGCACCGGCCCAAACAGCTGACCAATCGTGTCCAGCAGATCTTCGGCCATTCTGGAGCGTTCCAGAATAATCCCCATAAAGGTGGAGAAGGGGATCGCCAGCAACGTCTCGTTGGACATGATGCCGTAAATACGGTCGGGATGGCCCTGTATGAGAGGCCAGAACAGCGAGATTGATGGTGAAATCGTGGAGAGTTCCACGCCGATGGCGAAGAATGCCAAACCACCCGCGGCCAGCGTAAATGCCACCGGATACCCCAACAGCAAAGACACCATCACCGTGATAAACATGATTGGGGCGAGGTTATGTGCGATAAACTCAATCATCACGGGCCCTCCCCGTCAGCAATGGTATCCGAGCCGCCATGTGGCTCACCTTCCACCTCGCTCTCTTCCAGATGCCCCGTCAGCACAGCAAGCCGCTTGATGATTTCAGAGATTGCCTGGAACCACAGCAGGAAAAAGCCGAAAAAGACAAAAAATTTAGCAGGCCAGAGAATCAATCCCCCCGCATTGGATGAGATTTCACCTGAATGGAATGATTTCATGAACCACGGATAGGCGAGATAGACCATCAACGTCGCAAAAGGCAGCAGGAAGATAATGTGAAGCACCAGATCAATCGTATCTCTGGTTCTCTTGCTCCAGCCGGATGAAAGCACGTCAATGCGAATATGCTCGTTCTTCTGCAAGGCATAGGCAGCAGCAGACAAAAACACCGCGCCAAACAGATACCATTGCACTTCCAGCCACGCATTGGACGACATGTCGAACGCCTTGCGCACAATTGCATTGGCCGCACTGATCAGAACCGCCGCCAAGATCAGCCAGGCAATCGACTTGCCTACTGCTGCGGTTATCTTGTCGATAACCGTGCTCAAGCCCAGTAGAATGGACATAGATCCTCCCAAAGGTTTTCTAAACTTTTGCCCTGACCAATAAAGCCGGACAACATTATTCAACCATGCGGCACCGGAACCAAACCTCTTATTTGATTGAGACCTTCCAAGCCCGGCATACGCCCTTCAGCTTTACGTGCATGAAAGGAGAATTGTAAAGGCACATGATCCATTATTCATGTTAAATCCGACCAAGACGCTCCGAAAGGTGGTTTCAACCCAGACATTGGTCAAAGGCGGCTGAAAATACCGTGTAATGCGTAAAGTCGCACACTCACAGCATTGCGCTTTTCTATCGCATTGTGTATGGCGAAAAGGAGTTTTGGCCGTTGTCAGCCGATCAACGGCAACAAACAAATGATATTTCCGGCCCACCGGAACCAGATGCCTGCAGGGAGAGCACATATGTCTGAACATCAGTCCGGCCCCATCAAACTTGGCGCACCGATGAACTACGCCGAGCATGAAAAAACCTACAACGGTTTCATCAACGGTGCGAAATACGGCACACTTGTTATGGTTTCCTTGCTGATCTCCATGGCCGCCGGTTTCTTCACCGCCGCGGGCTTTATCTCCAGCGTCATCCTGTTCTTCGTCATCTGCGCAATCGGCGTCTTCTTCCTTCGCTAAGATTTACTGCGGCAGACATGGAATCAAAAAAGCCCGCTCTCTTGGAGGCGGGCTTTTTCATTGTTCGATAAATCAGTCGTCCAGACGCCTGGGTCACGAATTTTTGGTACGCGCGACCCCTTCACGAGCCGGCTCATATTTCCGGTCCAGACCAAGCGCATGGAGATATGACTTGTAAGCCCGGCGCGTATCGCCCCGGCGTTCATAAACCAATGCCTGGTTTGCCCAGGATTCGGCCACCGTCTTGTCCAGCTCAATCGCATGATTGAAATCAGCAAAGGCATTTTCATCATCATTGAGCGCCAGATAGGAAATCCCGCGCCCGTTGTAAGGCTCCGGTGCACGCGGTGAAAGCGAGATCGCTGTCGAGAAATCCTCGATTGCCTTCTGGTGCTGGTTCAAAGCCT
Organism: Ensifer sp.; assembly: GCA_050297115.1. Classification (GTDB taxonomy): domain Bacteria; phylum Pseudomonadota; class Alphaproteobacteria; order Rhizobiales; family Rhizobiaceae; genus Ensifer_A. Next base: position 7,989 of record JBNKQT010000412.1, read on the forward strand.
GATAAACCAGGCCACGACGGTGATAGGCCCGGCCATCGGTCGTATCCAGCGCGATAGCACGGTTGAAATCACCCATTGCCTCATCAAGTCGACCGGCCTGACGATAGATATCACCACGCCCGATATAGGCCGTGTCATATCTTGGATTGATCTGCAGCGCGCGCGTATAGTCATTCGCAGCATCCACAGGCTTGCCGATATTACGATAAATCAACGCCCGGTTCGCATAGGCCTGATAGAAACGCGGGTTCAGCTGGATCGCGCGATTGAAATCGTCCAGCGCCTGATCAAACTGGCCCGATTTGCCAAAGGCTGAGCCGCGCGAATTGTAGGCCTCGGGGTCATTCGGATTGGCACTGATTACCTGCGTCAAAGACGCGATATTCTCTTCAGACCCCTGCGCGCGGTCAATCCGGATGACATCATTGGATGTCGTTGTATTACATCCGGCAAGCGCCAATGCCGACACAACCAGCAAGGTCGCCGCCTTACCGCGTGAAAGCCTCATTGTGCGACCATAAACAGCGCCGTGATCCCTCGTCATTACCACTTCATAAGACCTTTCTGCCTGATTCCGCCTTCCGCGCATCTTTGCAAAACATAATCACACGCGCAAACAAAAGGCGGCGGCGATCAATTCGCCACCGCCTCAATGACTGTCAATAGTGCCAAAATAACGGCGAATTAACGACCGCCAGGACGACCGCCGCCAACAAGACCTTCACGCTGAAGACGCTTGCGAGCCAGCTTGCGAACGCGGCGAATGGCTTCTGCCTTTTCGCGAGCGCGCTTCTGCGACGGCTTTTCATAGTAGTCGCGCATCTTCATTTCGCGGAAAATACCTTCGCGCTGCATCTTCTTTTTCAAAGCGCGGAGGGCCTGATCAACATTGTTGTCGCGGACAAGTACCTGCACGTTAAATCCCGTTCCTTTAGTCGTTGGTTGCGTTCATCCAGCCCTATTGCTGGAGACAAAACATTTCGTTCGCGCAGCCCTCAGGCTCGCGATTGGGCGGTCACTTAGCAGAAGAAGTCGCCGAAGTCCAGTCTCCGCAGGCTTTCCGACAAGAAAAAACCGCCGACACACACCGGTGCTCAGTTCAGGCTGTTTGGCAACAATTCAATTTGGCCTGAACAAAACCAAACGCCAAACACTAAACAGTTTGTACACCAGATGTCGCTTGATCGACGCTTCAGATATATCATCTTGCCTGTGAAACAAACCCGAACCCAATTATCAGGCGCACCGCGACAATGAAAAAAATCGGCTTCCTCTCCTTCGGCCACTGGTCTCCCTCTCCGCAGTCCGGCACGCGCTCGGCTGCCGATTCGCTTCTGCAGTCCATCGATCTTGCAGTCGCAGCTGAAGAGCTCGGTGCTGATGGTGCCTATTTCCGCGTTCACCATTTCGCCCGTCAGCTTGCCTCCCCCTTCCCGCTATTGTCAACCATCGGTGCCAAAACCAGCCGCATCGAAATCGGCACGGGCGTCATCGACATGCGCTATGAAAACCCGTTCTACATGCTGGAAGATGCAAGTTCTGCAGACCTCATTTCCGGCGGACGGCTGCAGCTTGGCATCAGCCGCGGCTCGCCCGAACAGGTCATTGAGGGCTGGCGCCATTTCGGCTTTGCCCCGCAAGAGGGGGAGGATGATGCCGCAATGGGCCGCAAACACGGGGAAGTCTTCTGGGAACTTCTCAAAGGCGAAGGTTTTGCCAAGCCAAACCCGCGCCCCATGTTCCCCAATCCGCCAGGCCTGCTGCGCATCGAACCGTTCTCCGAAACACTGCGTGATCGCATCTGGTGGGGTGCAGCCTCCGATGCCACCGCCGTCTGGGCCGCCAAACTCGGCATGAACCTGCAAAGCTCCACACTCAAATTCGACGAATCCGGCGAGCCTCTGCACATCCAGCAGGCCAAACAGATCCGTGCCTACCGCGAAGCCTGGAAGGAAGCTGGCCACACACGCGAGCCCCGCATCTCCATCAGCCGCTCCATCTTCGCTCTCGTTGATGATCGCGATCGCATGTATTTCGGTGGCCGCAGCGAAAATCAGGACCAGATTGGCTATATTGATGAAAACACACGCGCCGTTTTCGGTCGTTCCTATGCCGCCGAGCCGGACCAGCTGATCAAGCAACTGTCAGAAGACGAGGCCATCAAGGAAGCTGATACCCTGCTTCTCACCGTGCCCAATCAGCTCGGCGTTGATTACAACGCCCACGTCATTGAATCGATCCTCAAGCACGTCGCCCCGGGTCTTGGCTGGCGTTAGAGCCAACACCTGAAACAACCGATGAGTGCAACTTTAGGAAAAATCAACCAAAAAACCGACATACTGAGCTCGTTCAAGAAATCGGGATCTCCGTCATGTTGGGTGCCATCAGCACATCCAATTTTGCCCTCACCACCGGCAGCGGTGCGCTTGCCGTGCTTTCCACCTCGCTTGATGCGGAAAGCACTGGCGAGGTCAATTCGCTGATGGATTATCTCTTTTCTGAAATCAGCAACATCCGCGCAAGCGTCGAAGGCCCGCGCGACTACGACGCCATCGCCCGCAACAAGGAAATGTCGGCCTTCTTCAAAGAGCGCCTGAACGTTCACAAAAACTACTCTGACAAACCGCTTGCCAAGGGCGAAGCCGCGCACAACGCATTCGTCGACACAGTCAAGGAGTTCCGCTACGCGTTCGGCAAGGACGGTTTCACAGTCGAAACCGCGCTTGGTGATGGCTCGGTCAAGAAAACTGACATTGGCGCAATCACCGCAGCCGATCGCTTCAAGGGCAACGCCCGCGCCATCGAACACGCCTTCAACACCGCCGCTGAAAAAAAAATCACGAGCATGAAATCAAGGCCATGGGCAATTTCATCATGGATGTTGTCGCCAGCGCCTTTGACATGAGCAACGAACAGCTCACCCAGGAAAGCGTCGCCAAACTCTTCGGCGAAGACAAGGAACACGAAGACCGCGTTATCGTGAGAGTATCCGATGAAGATTCCAGCAAAACCGGCATGGAAGGGCTGGAAGACGGTGAGCCTGAGGAAACCGACAAGATCGATTCCAACTTGGAAGGCACCGTAGCCTACGAAGACACACCCTAATGCCAGGAACCATTCCGGCAACAGAACTGCCAACACCGGCCTCAACAATTCTCTTAATAGGATATTTTTGATATTTATCAATTTAATGGTAAATTCATTAGCAATATGCTTAAATGAATCTGAATTTTTTGACGTAGACACCCCAATTGGGGTGCGACAAGCTTTCCCCCCACTGCTACCCGATGTCCAGACAATTTACGCAGACTGAGCAGGGGCACTCAAATGAATTTCTTAAAACTGTTTCAAACCACTCTACCCGCAACAACCATTTTAATGTCTTCGACACTTCTCTTCGCCACCCCGGCATTGGCCGCGCCCTTTAACGAGACCAAACTGACCGCAAACGATGGCGCGGCTTATGACCGTTTCGGAGAGTCTGTCGCGATCTCCGGCAACACGGCAATCGTGGGGGCTCTCGGTGACGATGACAATGGCGGTGCCAGCGGATCAGCCTATCTCTTCGATGTCACGACCGGCGCACAAATATCCAAACTGACCGCAAACGATGGAGCGTTTGCTCACAATTTCGGAGAGTCTGTCGCGATCTCCGGCAGCACGGCAATCGCCGGGGCTCGTGGTGACGATGACAATGGCAGCTCCAGCGGCTCTGCCTATCTCTTCGATGTCACAACGGGCACACAAATATCCAAACTGACCGCAAGCGATGGCTC
>JBNKQT010000413.1:0-10637 GCA_050297115.1 Ensifer sp.
GACGAACGCAGGTGGTCCGCAATCACGCGGTGGCTCGCGCGGCTTGCACCCTCTGCCTCAACACCTGTTGCATCCACAGAAGACGCAATCAGCGCGCTGAACAAGTCGATATCATAATTGTCATGCTTGCCCTGCAGCAAAGCCGCAATACGTTCCAGTCCCATGCCTGTATCGATGGAAGGACGCGGAAGATCCTGACGATCGTCCTTTGTCACCTGCTCGTACTGCATGAAAACGAGGTTCCAGATTTCGATGAAGCGGTCACCATCTTCATCCGGCGAGCCGGGAGGGCCACCCCAGATGTGGTCGCCGTGATCGTAAAAGATTTCGGAGCAAGGACCGCAAGGTCCGGTTTCACCCATGGCCCAGAAGTTATCGCTTGTGGGAATGCGAACAATCTTCTCGTCCGACAGTCCGGCGATCTTCTTCCACAGATCGAAAGCCTCGTCATCGGTGTGATAGACTGTAACCATCAGCCGATTGCGATCGATACCGAATTCCTTGGTAATCAGGTTCCAGGCAAGCTCAATGGCATTTTCCTTGAAATAATCGCCAAAGGAAAAGTTGCCGAGCATTTCGAAAAACGTGTGGTGACGTGCCGTATAGCCGACATTATCCAGATCGTTATGCTTGCCGCCTGCACGAACGCATTTCTGCGCTGTCGCGGCACGTGAATAGTCACGCTGCTCAAGGCCGGTAAAAACATTCTTGAACTGCACCATGCCCGCATTGGTGAACATCAGGGTCGGGTCGTTGCGCGGCACCAGCGGGCTGGAGGAAACGATCTCGTGACCGTTCTTCTTGAAGTAGTCGAGGAAGGTCGACCGGATTTCGTTGACGCCACTCATGGATTACCCTTTGCACCTGATTTGCGCGAAATTCTTATGAAAACCAAGCGCTTTTATAATCCACTCCGCTTCCTGTCCAGCCTGCCGGGACAGCCAGACAAAGAAAAACCGGCCCGATTGCAAGCAACCAGACCGGACTTCATTCAAAACCGCAACAATGTGGTTCAATCAGCCCTCAGCCGCACTGTCGCCATCACTGTCATCACCTCCGGGACCTTGCTCAAGAAACTTCTCGGCAATCAGGCCTGCATTTTGACGAAGTGCCAGTTCAATCTCATTGGCAATTTCAGGGTTTTCCCGCAAAAATGTCTTGGCATTTTCACGTCCCTGCCCCAACCGTTGGCTGTCATAAGAGAACCAGGCACCGGCTTTTTCGACAATCCCAGCCTTCACGCCAAGGTCAATCAATTCACCGGTCTTGGAAACACCCTCGCCATACATGATGTCGAACTCCACCTGTTTGAAGGGCGGTGCCATCTTGTTCTTTACAACCTTCACGCGGGTCTGGTTACCAACGACCTCATCGCGGTCTTTCACCGAACCGATACGGCGAATATCAAGACGGACGGACGCATAGAACTTCAGCGCATTACCGCCTGTTGTGGTTTCCGGCGAGCCAAACATCACACCAATCTTCATACGGATCTGGTTGATGAAGATTACCATGCAGTTGGAGCGCGAAATGGATGCGGTCAGTTTTCTCAGCGCCTGGCTCATCAAGCGCGCCTGCATACCCGGCAGGCTGTCACCCATTTCGCCTTCAATTTCCGCACGCGGCGTCAATGCCGCAACGGAGTCGATCACCAGCACATCAATCGCGCCAGAGCGCACCAGCGTATCAGTAATTTCAAGTGCCTGCTCACCGGTATCTGGCTGTGAGATCAAAAGGCCCTCAAGATCGACACCCAGCTTGCGGGCATAGACCGGATCCAGCGCATGCTCGGCATCAACAAAGGCACAGATACCGCCACGCTTTTGCGACTCGGCAACCGTCTGCAGCGCAAGCGTCGTCTTACCGGAGCTTTCCGGTCCGTAAATTTCAATGATACGGCCCTTAGGCAAACCACCAACACCCAGCGCGATATCCAGCCCGAGAGAACCGGTTGGCACTGTCTCGATCTCAACAACATTCTCGTTGGAGCCGAGTTTCATGATAGAGCCCTTGCCGAACGAACGTTCGATCTGCGTCAGAGCTGCTTCGAGGGCCTTGCTTTTATCCACCGATTTATCCTCTACAAGCCGTAAAGAGTTTTGCGCCATTTCAGTCCACCTTTAGGTTATTGATGTTGGAGAGGCAACAAGCCCGCCGATGTCAATTTTGTACCGCATTTGTTCTCATTTTACAAGAGCCTATTATACCAATGAAATTAAATAATAAATTCGATTATGTTCTTTTTTCGTTTTCACCACTAATACGCATTGTGAACATTCAGCCAACCTTGTCTCCGCCAGCACGACTCGCCATAAATCCAACATCCCGGAGCTCAATTTGATTCCCTCCTCAATCACAGCCCTTGGCGGCGCACATATCGACCGTCGCGGTCGCATAGAGGGCGCGACCAACCCTGCAGCTTCCAACCCCGGACACTGGTTTGAAGAGGCTGGCGGCGGCAGTTTCAACACAGCACGAAACCTTGCCCGGCTTGGTCATGATGTGGAAATGATCTCCATGCGCGGCGGCGACTCGGCTGGTATGACGGTGGAAGAAGCTGCCGAAGCTGCCGGCGTCCGCTACAGCCCGTTCACCTTTCTGGATCGCGCCACGCCCAGTTATACGGCGATCCTGGAAGCAGACGGCAACCTCCTGATCGCCTTGGCCGATATGGCACTTTACAACCTCTTCGTCCCGCGTCGTCTTCAGATCAATACATTGCGCGCACGCATCGAGGATTCGCAAGTCCTGCTTTGCGATACAAATCTGCCGGCAGAAACCCTCAAAGCATTGGCGGAAAAGGCAGAAAATGAGGCAAAGCCATTGGCCGCAATCGCCATTTCACCCGCCAAGGTTATTCGCCTGAAAGAAGTTTTGGCAAAGCTTGCATTCCTGTTCATGAATGAGGCCGAGGCGCGCGCCATCTCAGGAAAAAGCCCGAACAAAGCCGAGGACTGGCCGGAAATCATGCAAAATCTCGGGCTTTCTGGCGGCGTTATCACCCGTGGTGCAAGTCCCGCAATTGGCTGGCATAACGGTACTATTGCAACCCTGGCCCCGCCACATATTGAAACAATCGGCGATGTCACCGGTGCTGGAGACAGTTTTGCAGCAGGCTTCCTGCATGCCTTTTTGCAAAATCTGCCGCTTGGCGAAATGATGCGCTATGGAACTGCAGCGGCAAAGGTCACTGTCACATCGCCTCTCGCCGTATCAGAAGATATGCACCGCGACACGCTGCAATCCACGTTAGCCCTTGTACCTGAAGCGCAAATACTGGCATGAAGGTCCAAAGCCCGATCTGCAAGAAAGACCACCACAATGACGAACCCCGCCTCCCAACATCTCGATATCACCTACAATACCGAAGTCGCCACAGCCAAGCGCGATGGCGTTCCAATCGTCGCTCTGGAGTCCACCATCATCACCCACGGCATGCCCTATCCCGGCAATCTGGATATGGCCCGCAGCGTGGAACAGATCATCCGTGATGCGGGTGCAGTTCCCGCCACCATCGCCGTCATCGGCGGCACGTTGAAAATCGGCCTTGAACCGGTTGAGCTGGAAGCACTGGCCCAAACCGACGATGCCATGAAGCTTTCGCGCGCCGATCTCGCCTTTGCCATGTCCGAGCGCCGCACAGGCGCAACAACGGTCGCTGCCACCATGATTGCCGCCTCACGCGCCGGTATCAAGGTCTTCGCAACAGGCGGCATTGGTGGCGTACATAGAGGCGCAGAGGAAACCTTCGACATCTCTGCTGATCTGGAAGAACTCGCCCGCACCCGCACGATTGTTGTTTGCGCGGGCGCAAAGGCCATTCTGGATATACCGAAAACGCTGGAAGTTCTCGAAACGCGCGGCGTCCCGGTCGTTACCTATGACAGCCCCGATTTCCCTGCGTTCTGGTCGCGTTCCTCCGGTCTGCCAAGCCCGCTTTCGCTGAACAGCCCTGCCGCTATTGCCAGCTTCCAGCAAACCCGCGAAATGCTTGGCCTGAACGGTGGCATGCTGATTGCCAACCCCGTGCCCGAAGAGGCCGAGATCCCGCGTCAGGAAATGGAAATCTATATCCAGCGCGCTATTGACAATGCAGAGGCTCAAAAGGTCACCGGAAAGGCCGTAACGCCCTTTTTGCTGGATGACCTCTTCCGCCTGACAGACGGTCGCAGCCTGCAAACCAATATTGCACTGGTGGAAAACAATGCCCGCCTGGCAGCGGCCATCGCTGTAGCAATGGGCGCCTGACACTTAACAAAAGTAGCGCAAATATCAAAAGTGCGTTGAAACAAAACAAGGCCCTGCCGACGGATGGCAGGGCCTTGTTCTATTCTAACCTGCAGTTTGGCAGAGCAGCGACAAATCAGCCAGAACGCCGGGGTTTCAGCCTTTCCGGCTCGTTGGCTTCCAGATAGTCCTCCTGCTCCTCCGTCAGTTCAATCTCGTCATAGCCTGTTACCATGGGCTGCACATGCGCCTTGAATCCATGTCCCGTTGTCAGCAGGTAAACATGAACAATGACAAAAGCGAGGATCACATAGGCCGTCAGAAGATGCAGGTTGCGAACAATCGACAGCGTAAATGACGAGTCAGGTCCGCTGTCCCAGAAATTATAGCTGAGATAGATGACACCAGTGCCCCAGATCGCCGGAAAAACAAACCATTTCAAACCGAAATAGGTTGCCGCCTGCAGTGGGTTATGCTTGCGCCAATAGAGCTTCTTGTAAGGCGGTTCCTCGCCTTTGAAGATGCCGTAAGCATAGTATCGCGCTGTTTCAAGCATGCCTTCAATACGAGGCAAAAACTGCCGCCAGGTGCCGGTCGTAAACATCCAGAATGTTGCAAACACCCAAAGCCCCAGCAACAAGAGCGCTGCGATTGTGTGAAGCATCACAGCCGAACCAAATGGCAACATGCCATGTACACCGTTCACCCCAAGCCCGGTAAACATCAGGACAATGATCAAAAGAGCCTGCGTCCAGTGCCACAGTCGTTCGAAAGTGGGATAGACCTTGACATAGCGCTTGGACATTAGCCCACCTCCTTGTCTTTACCGCGCGTAAGAATGCGTATGCCCCCATGCACAATGACGGCAAAGAGGGTCAAAGCCACGAGAATACGTCCGACCCATCCAAGTGCAGAATTGGTATCGGTCCCCGGCATAACCACGCCTGCAATCGCCGCCATGCGGCCATTTTCAACATGGCACTCCGCGCAATCCACCGCCTCTTCGGCCGGGGCCACCATATGGGTAATCGGCCAATACATATGGGTATCAATAAAGCCATATTTGCCGGAATAGTCGGAACCCGCAGCCTCCATGCCCGCCTCAATCGCCTTACCCCAATCGAAATTGGTCCAAAATGCCGTATCCGTATCCGGCCCCCAAACATGGCTATAGGCAAGCTTGTTATTCCCGGCATCGTAGGATTGCCGCCCTTCCATGCGCTTGAAGGGCCAAATGCGGCTGTCGGGGCCATTGGGCGTTCCATGAAGCTTGTTGATTTCCACCACCTTGGTGGGGTCAATCTCCTGCTCTGGCAGTGTATATTCCACCTCGCCATTGAACCAGGCATAGTAGGGCTTTACATCCTCGCCCCACTCAAAATCACCCTTGGTCGAAAGATAGGTATGCAGCTCCTTGCCGTCCGATTGCGTAAAACATGTTCGGCAATCGGTTTGCCGTTTTCGTCCAGCCGTCCGGCTGTTGACCAGTCCCAGCGCGTTTTGGTGGCCACACCGCCGCGTGCAAATTCTGGAATATGACAAGTCTGGCAAGCCAGCTTGTCTGTGTGGTCATTCAGCTTCATGCCCATCAGGCTTGCCGGATGTGGCTCTGTGCCATGGCAACTCTCGCAGGTCGCCGCCTGGCGCCGTTCACCGGGATGGCCTGTGCCAATCGTGTCTTTGGCATCGAGCAGATAGCGCGAACCCGGCCATTTGTGCCCCCCCTCCACATGGCAGGTGGAACACTCCATATTGGCACCGTCCTTCGACATGTGAACGTCGGTATGAATGTCAGGGTCATAAAGCGCAGACGAAAGATCGCCGTGCTTAACATTGTCCCCGCCACCGCCATAAAAATGGCACTGGCCGCAATTGTCCTTCGTCGGCTTGCCAACAGAACGAGCCGCTTTCGTCAAATCAACCGGCCAGGCTTTCTGACCGGTAATCGTTTGAGCCTTTTCCGAAACTTCACCGAGTGGCGGATGCCCTGCCCCGGTCGCCAGCTTCGTATATTGGCCGGATTGATCGTGACAAATCAGACAGTCAACCGCAGAAGACTGCTGCGGTGGCGGCTCTGACATGTCTTTCCAACCATAACCCGCATGACACGATGTGCAGCGAGGCTCGTTACCCGCCACATTGCCACAAAAAGCATTGATGACCTTGGATTTGCCAAGCTCCTGGCCCGTGGCAGGATTTTTGTAGTCCCATTGATAGTGAATGGAATGCATGACCTGATTGTCTGCCTCGGTGTGGCAGGTCAAACACGCTTCCGTAACTTCGGGACCAGAGGTGAACTTCTTTTGCAGAATTTCAAATTTCGAATGGTCCGCCGTGGATTGCTTGCCGGGCAAAGGCGGGGCGTTTTCCCCCGCAACAAGAACGCTCGGCAAGAGCGCCCAAAACAGGCTGGAAATGACCCATTTGGTCAGTCGAGTCGTCATGGGCTCCTCCCAAGTTCCCGAAAAATCACATACTGTTTTTAATATGTAACTAGAAGGCACGCCGAAAACATTGATTCATATCAAATACATATTTTACGAAACGGAACTCACACCACTTGAGAGTCCCGACTTCTCTGTATCTGATCGCGCTCCTCCGGTCTGCCAAGCACGTTTTCGCTCAACAGCCTGCGGCAATTGCCTGCTTCCAGAAAACCCGCAAAACGCTTGGCCTGACGGCGGCATACTAATCGCCAATCCAGTGCCTGAAGAGGCTGAAAAGGACGGCTGTCCATACGTTCCAATTATTTGGGTAGACTGAAAAAAGACGGGAGACCTTCTCATAAAGAAGGCCTCCCCCCAACATTCGCCCTCAGCGAAAAACGCGCAAATAGTGATTTTCAAATATACGTTTCATCCAATGGAACAGCTTGGACGGCGGCAAGAGAATATTTCGCTGCTCGCTGCGGTAAATGAGAATCCCCTTGTCCAGAGTATCCACAATGCAGACGAGTTCTGCCTTGAAGTTCTTCGTTGGCTGCTGACCTTTCAAAACGGAAGCAATGTTTTGCGCAGCCGCAATGGCCTGCAAATCGGCCTGGTGCGCTTGTTTCGGCATCCACTCGGGCCCCGGAAACGAGCCGGAATCGCCAACGACCCAAACACCGTCACGCTCAGGAACGCGGCATTTCTCATCCCCTTTGATCATTCCGCCGGGAGACAACGGGAGGTCCGCACCTGCAAGCCATGCAGGCCCCGTCATTCCCGGCATGAAAAGGATGAGATCGGCGGGGAATTCTTCGCCCTCGGTCACCACCTTGTCCGCCTCAAAGCGAACCATCTTGTGCCCAAGATGCGTTTCGATACCGCGCTTCTTCATTTCCGCGAGCAGTTTATCAACCGCTTTGTCGCCAAGTCGCTGGCCGGGCCGGTTGGACGGGTTAAAGAACACGAGCTTGAACTTGTCCCGTCGACCCTGCTTGCGCAAAAGCGTGTCGGTGATGAACAGAAACTCAAACATCGGCCCGCCACGCACAGCGCTCATTTCCTTCGGATTGGAGCCAAAGCCGAACGCAATCGTTCCACCATCCATGGCCTCCAGCCGCCGGGCGTATTCCTCGCCAACGGCAATACCCTCACACGGTGTCAGCGCATTCTCGATACCCGGCAGCTTCTTGATGAAGCGCCCTCCTGTGGCAATCACCAGCTGATCGTTCTGGTAAGACCCGTTGTCGGTCAAAACCGTGCGCCCACCATCTTCCAGACCGGTCACGGAGGCCTGAATATAATTGACCTTGTTTTGGGAGAAAAAGTGCTTGAGTGGGATCTTCAGCTTTTCACCAACACGCATTTTGGCAGGCAGCCAGATGGTGCTCGGCAGATAATGCAGTGAATCGCGGGGCGATATCACGGTAATATCGGCATCAACCTTCTGCTTGCGCAGCTCGCGCACCGCAGTCAGCGCACCAAAACCCGAACCAAGAACAGTAATGTTGGTCACAACAGCGATCCTTACATATATATTTTTTCATATATGCCTAGATATAACAATTGTCCAATCATGTTCAAGCCCGCAATTGCAAATTTGGCAAAAGTTCATTTTCCAGGGCCTTGCCTGCCCAGCGCGTTGGCAAATGTCCTGGCTGTCTTGTTCAAAACGTCGGGCGCAAACCCGGAAAACCCGATCACCAGTCCTTCCCGCCTGTCTGCACCAAGATATGTTTCGGAAAGCCCCTGAATGCCGAACCCGGTTTCTTGCGCCACGCGCAACGCGGCAGCCTCGGACAGGCCTTCGGGCAATCCGGCCACAAGATGCAGTCCCTGCCCCGGCACCTGCACATCCAATGGTCCCTCACGTAAGCCCTCCACTAACGCGTCCCGCGCAATACGCGCACGCTTGCGCGCCCTGCGCACATGGGCAGAAAAATGCCCCTCACGCATAAACCCGGCCATCACGGCTTCAGTCAGCGCATTCGGCATGCGATCGACCCGCTCCCGCAGCGCCAGCACCTTGTCAAAAAGCGGTTCTGGAATGACTGCATATCCCATGCGCAACCCCGGGACGACGACCTTGGAGAAGGTGCCCAGATAAATCACCCGGCCAACCGAATCCATACCGTGCAAGGCGGCAAGCGGCGGTCCGGTGTAGCGAAACTCGCTGTCATAATCGTCTTCAATAATCCAGGCATCAGACCGGGCAGCCCAATCAATCAGGGCCTTGCGGCGCGGCATGGACATCGTGACACCCATCGGAAACTGGTGCGATGGCGTGAGATAGGCGGCACGTGCATGTCGCGCCAGAGCCTCCCCCTTGGCCAGATCCAGTCCTTCGCCATCAACGGGAACGGGAATGATTGTCATACCAGCCGCTTCAAGCCCAAAACGCGCCGAGTGGTAACCGGGATCCTCCATCCACACCGCATCGCCCGCATTCAACACCGAGTGCGCGATAAGGTAGAGCGCTGCTTGTGTTCCAGAGGTGATCATTACCTGGTCTGGATGAACACGCATGCCGCGTGCGGCACGCAAGTAAGAGGCAACCTCCTGACGCAGCGATATGTCACCCTGCGGAGACACGTAATTGAAGAGCGTCATGGGTGGTCGATCGAGTGTCTTGCGAAAAAGCTGCCGGAAAGCCCGCAAGGTAATCTCGTCTGCAGTGCCGCAGCCAATGGCACCCGGCAAGGCTTCCGTGTTGGCTGGCCTGTTTTGCCTGCAGCCCGTTTGGTCCGCGACAGCCTCGGGCACATCACTTGCCACAAAGGTGCCCGCCCCCTGCCGGGTCACCGCATAGCCTTCCGCAATCAGTTGATCATAGGCACCAACAACCAGCCCTCGGGAAACGCCAAGCTTTTCGGCCAGCGTCCGGCTGGGCGGCAGCTTTTCATCAGGCGCGATCCGCCTTGTTTCGATCAACTCACGCAACTCGCCATAAAGGGCCCGTTGTCGGGGACCATCACCGGGCAGGACTGGAATAAGATCGGACCAATCCGAAAAATTGGATTTATATTTTTTCATATTTTTGGACCTTCAATAGTCCAATAATATCCATTTATCTGTCTCCCACAACATCAAATTGAGAAATGGAGACGATCATGAGCGATCTTGAAACGCTTCAAAACAGTTCCGGCACAGGCGGTCCCGTGAGATCGCGACATGCAGGCCGCTTTGCCCGTTTTGATGAAGAGGACGCACGCAAGGTCGTAGCGCATAAGCCCTTTTTATATTCGTCATGGTTCGGCCCCGTGGTCACCGCATGCCTGTCCATGACCAGCCGCCGATCCACCAGGAGATAAGAATGACGGACACAAAAACACTTGAAAAACCTGGCTACAGCGTCAATGCGCGAAACAGGCTGAAGCGCGAACACAAAAAAGGCCGGTACGACTATGAGACAGTCCATGCCATTCTGGATGCCACCCCGTTCAGCCATGTCGCCTATATCATCGATGGTCAGCCCTATTGCACGCCCAAGGTCCATTGGCGCGAGGGGACCACGCTTTTCTGGCACGGCTCTTCGGTTAACCGCCTGCTGCGCGCCAATGGCGGCAGCGCCCCGGTTTGCCTCACCGTTTCACTGCTGGATGGCCTCGTGCTCACACGCTCTGCCTATCACCACACAGCCAACTACCGGTGCGTCATGGCTTTTGGCACAGCCCGTCTGATTGAAGATGAGGCCGAGAAGAACGCAGCTCTCGATGCAATGATTGAGCGCCTCTACCCCGGCAGAATGCCCGGTCTGCGGCCCAACACCAAACAGGAGGTGAAAGGCACCAGTGTCGTGCGCATGGAAATCGAGGATGCCTCGGCCAAGTTCCGCACCGGCGGTGGCACGGATGAGCCGGATGAGATGGACTATCCCGCATGGTCCGGCGTCATCCCCATTCGCACCGTCATCGGTGAATTGCAGCCGACAGACAATAACGTGGCCAACCCCCTGCTGACCGGGGTAGACCAATTTATCCCCGG
>JBNKQT010000414.1:0-8586 GCA_050297115.1 Ensifer sp.
GTAATCGCCAAAGATGGCAACACGCTCGCCCTTCTCTACCGCTTTAGCAAGCCGCTGAGCGGCAATTTGGCAATCCGTCATCGAGAACGGATCCGGCATAAGCCGTCGTATTGTTGGGTCGAGAAATTCTGGTGTTTCATCCGCACCCACACCACGACCGGCCAGCACGCGAGCTACCAATTCAGGTATACCGTGGCGTTGGGTCATTGCCAGCGCACGGTTTTGCGCTATCGGGTCAGCGCGGTTCACCCAACGCTGCCCCTTTGCAGAAACTTCGACCTCCAGAAAAGCCCGTTTTGCCAGATCGGTTTCGTCTGCCATGAATGCCGGACCTCCAAGATGCGAAACGCGCCGCGCTTATCCAATCGGTCTTTCGATGCGAATGACCTGTGGGCGAGAGGCAAGATAGCCTTCAGCGGTGATCAATGAAACAGCATCGCGCACAGATTGTTCCATCGTCTCGTGTGTTACAAGAATGATGGTCTGCGCACCGCTGGCGTCGGGTTTCCCGCGCTGCATGATGGATTCCAGCGAAATTTCGTTTTTCGCCATATGCGTCGCAATATCGGCAAATACGCCCGCGCGATCTTCAACGGACAGCCGAATGAAATAGCCGCCTTCATGCGCACGCATGCGCGCTCGTTTGTAAGGCTGCAGCACCTTGACCGGGCGGCCCAGTGGCGGGGCAGTCTGTATGCCCGGGCGGCTCTTTGCAATGTCTGCAACATCGCCCAACACTGCGGATGCGGTGGCATCGCCGCCAGCACCAGGGCCTGCCATCAGCAGTTCACCCAGAATATCGGATTCAATTGCAACGGCGTTTGTAACACCTTCAACCTGCGCGATTTCGGAATCCAGCGGCACGAGGGTTGGATGAACCCGCTGCTCGATGCCACCGTCAACGCTTTCCGCAATGCCCAGAAGCTTGATTGCATAGCCGAGTTCGCGCGCAGCTTCGATGTCCTCAATGGTAATGTTGGTGATACCTTCAAGGTAGATATCGTCAGCCGAGATTTCGCAGCCAAATGCAAGGCTGGTCAGGATTGCCAGCTTGTGGGCCGTATCATTACCCTCAATGTCAAAGGTCGGATCAGCTTCTGCATAACCAAGACGCTGGGCTTCTGCGAGGCATTCTTCAAAACCCAGCCCTTCATCCTCCATCTTGGTGAGGATGTAGTTGCAGGTGCCATTCATAATGCCCTGAACGCGATTGACGTTGTTGCCCGTCAACGATTCCCTGAGCACCTTGATGACGGGAATACCGCCCGCCACAGCAGCCTCAAAATTGAGAATAACTGACTTCTCTTCCGCCTTTTCCGCAAGGGCCACACCATGTTTGGCAAGCAGCGCCTTGTTGGCAGTCACTACATGGAGACCACGTGAGAGTGCGGAAAGGACAGAGGCATGTGCCGGACCAGCGTCACCGCCGATCAACTCGACAAAAACGTCAATGTCTGCCGTTTCTGCCATTTTCACCGGATCGTCGAACCATTCACAGTCGGATACATCAATGCCGCGATCTTTCGAGCGGTCACGCGCGCTGACGGCAACCACCTGAATGGGCCGACCGCATGATACGGAAAGCAGGTTTTCACGCTGTTTGATGATACGCACCAGTGAGGCACCAACCGTGCCCAAACCTGCAATGCCGATCTTCAAGGCATCAGTCATTCTTCATTCCTGTTTTATTTGGCAGAGGTGAAGTCTGATTTTGCGCATATCCTCAAGGGATCTACGTCAACCAACTTCAACGACTTGACCATATGTAACGTGCCGGTCTTGTATTTGAGGAAGTGGGCAGTTTGCAAGTGGGCTTCATAGTCGATGTGACTGGCGTAGACCTCCAGAAGACGAAAATGCGCTGGATTGTCCCTCATTGACACTGCCTGCAGAGCCAAAACGCCGGGTTCTGTGGAAACCGAAGCCTCAATCACCTCAGCAAGCAAGGCCCGATAGTCGTGGAGATATTGCTCATGAATTTCGATTTCCGCCATGCGAACAATGCGGGGGGCGTCGCCGTACATTATCGGCTCCCATCGCTTTTTTATAGAAGCTGAGACGCCCCCGGCTGATACCGGAGGCAGTGTACCTTAGCGGTGCGAGTCGAGTGAAACCACGTTGTGCAGATTGTCGTCTGCCGTGCCCAGGAACTTCTTGATGTTGCGAGCAGCCTGGCGAATGCGGTGCTCATTCTCAACAAGGGCGATGCGCACATAGTCATCACCGTGCTCGCCAAAACCAATACCCGGCGCAACAGCAACATCAGCCTTCTCGATCAACAGCTTGGAAAATTCAAGACTGCCGAGATGGCGGAATTTTTCCGGCACCGGAGCCCAGGCAAACATCGAAGCCGAAGGCGGTGGCACATCCCAACCAGCCCTGCCGAAACTCTCTACCATCACATCGCGACGACGCTTGTAGGTTTGGCGCACCTCATCAATATGCTTTTCGATATCCGGGTCGTTGAGCGCTGCCGTTGCGGCAACCTGCACCGGAGTGAAAGCACCATAGTCGAGATAAGACTTCACACGTGTGAGCGCAGAAATCAGACGTTCGTTGCCAACGGCAAAACCCATACGCCAACCTGCCATGGAAAATGTCTTCGACATGGAGGTAAACTCAACGGCGATATCCATCGCACCGGGAACCTGCAAAATCGAAGGCGTTGGCACTCCATCAAAATAGATTTCCGAATAGGCCAGATCAGAAAGCACGAAAATGTCATGCTTCTTGGCGAATGCGACCACATCCTTGTAGAAATCAAGCTCTACCACCGTTGCAGTGGGGTTCGATGGATAGCAAAGCACCATCGCGATGGGTTTGGGAATGGAGTAGTTTACCGCGCGTTCCAGAGCATGGAAAAACTCCGCATTCGGCTCAACTGGAATATAGCGGATAACCCCGCCGACCATCAAAAAACCGAATGCGTGAATCGGATAGGAGGGATTGGGGCAAAGCACCACATCGCCGGGCGCGGTAATAGCCTGCGCCATATTGGCAAAGCCCTCTTTGGAGCCAAGCGTCGCAACCACCTGCGTGTCAGGGTCAAGCTTAACGCCAAAGCGGCGGCCATAATAATTCGCCTGCGCGCGGCGCAGTCCGGGAATGCCTTTGGAGGCCGAATAGCCATGGGTGTCAGGCCGCTGGACGGTTTCCACCAGCTTGTCGACAATAAATTTGTTGGTTGGCAGGTCCGGATTGCCCATACCGAGGTCAACGATATCCGCGCCCGCCGCTCGCGCGCTCGCTTTCAAACGGTTAACCTGTTCGAAAACGTAGGGCGGCAAACGCCGGACTTTGTGAAATTCTTCCATCTTTGACCTCTTGAGCCGCACCAGTTTGGTTTTGTGATGCGTGTTCAAATCGATAGGGGCTTGATTTGTCATATTCAGCGGTTGAGCAAGCCCCTTACTCCTCCACTACCTCATGCAGGCAAACATCTGAATTGCCATCTATGCCAAGTGCGCAGGCATAGTCTCCAATTTTGGCGAAAAGCAAGCACTATTTCTCAATTTCGGCAGCTGCTTCTTCACCATGCTTGCGGGCGAGTTCACGCATGAGCGCCATGCGCCGCCTGTAGGCTGCATCTGAAGCGTCTCCGCCCCGGCCTTCTGCGGCCAACGCTCCCAGTTCGGCCTTCATGTTGGCCGTTTCCTCGTCGCTCAACTGCTCACCGGCAGCTTCCAACGGGCCTCCAATTTTTGGATATGTGCCAGTTTCACGGACTACATTTCCGTCCAGTCCGTAAGTTGCTGTACCCAACACGTCCTGCGTACTGGTGCATCCGCCCAGCGTGAAAAACGTCAACGCCAGAACGGCCAAAAGGACCGATACTCTACCAATCACCGAAATTATCTCCTGCAAAACCGGTCAACCTAGCCCAAACTGAAATACAATGATCACGGTGGGCCTTTAACCAGTTGCACAAACCTTTGTGGAACTTGTAACCTTTTTTAGGCACAATGTAAAAAACGCCAAAAAGCGTGTTTTGGGAGGAATAACAAGTGGCCGACGACGAAACGAAGGCAAACGGGGAGAATCCATTTAAGGGTTTCGACGCCAAAGCCATGGAGGCTTTCACCGTCAAAGACCCTGAAACTATGGCCCTTAACCTTGCGCGCGCCGCCGAAAACCTTGGCAAGGCAGCCTCTGCATGGCTGGAGCCACGCGAAACTGGCGAAAAGACCGACCTTGTCGCCGAGCCTCTAACAGACATGGTCAACACCTTTTCCAAGGTTGCAGAATATTGGATGGCGGATCCCAAACGCACCCTGGAGGCGCAAACCTTCCTCTTCAGCAGCTATTTTCAAATCTGGTCTCAGAGCCTTCAAAAGCTTTCTGGCGAAGCACAAGGCGAAACAGCGGCCAACAAGCCCGACAAACGTTTCCCCGACGAAGACTGGAATAAGGTTCCCTTCTTCGATTTTCTGAAACAGGTTTATGTCGTCACATCTGACTGGGTCAACAGGCTCGTTCGCGAAGCTGAAGGGCTGGATGACCACACCAGGCATAAGGCTGAATTCTATGCAGCGCAGATCATGACGGCATTGTCACCCGCCAATTTCGCCGTGACAAACCCCACAGTGTATAAGGAAGCCGTCGCCTCCAATGGTGAAAACTTCGTGCGCGGCATGAAGATGCTTGCCGAGGACATCATTTCCGGCAAGGGGGACTTGCGCATTCGGCAAGTGGATTCCTCGAAATTTGCGGTCGGCGAGAATATTGCCGTCACGCCCGGCAAAGTGATTGCCCAAAGCGACGTTTGCCAAGTCATTCAATATGAGCCGGCAACCAAGGAGGTGCTGAAGCGTCCTCTCCTCATCTGCCCGCCTTGGATCAACAAGTTCTACATTCTCGATCTCAATGAAAAGAAGTCCTTCATCAAGTGGTGCGTGGAACAGGGCCACACCGTCTTTGTCATTTCCTGGGTCAACCCGGATGAACGCCATCGCCATAAGGATTGGGAAGCTTATGCGCGGGAGGGCATCGGCTTTGCACTGGACACGGTCGAAAAAGCCACCGGCGAAAAGAAGGTCAATGCAATCGGTTATTGCGTTGGCGGAACGCTTCTGGCGGCGACCCTGGCGCTTCACGCCGCCGAGGGCGACAAACGTATAAAGACCGTCACATTCTTCACCACGCAGGTTGATTTCACCTATGCAGGTGACCTTAAGGTCTTCGCAGATGTGGCCAATATCGAAGCCGTTGAAGAAAGCATGAAGGAGAGCGGTTTCCTCGACGGCTCCAAAATGTCGATGGCCTTCAACATGCTGCGCTCAGCGGATCTGATCTGGCCTTATGTGGTCAACAACTACCTTCGCGGGCAAGAGCCGATGGCCTTTGACCTGCTTTACTGGAATTCCGATTCCACGCGCATGCCAGAGGCCAACCACTCCTATTATCTGCGCAATTGTTATCTCGAAAACAACCTGTCCCAGGGCAAGATGAAGCTTGCGGGCAAAACGCTGAAGCTCTCCGATATCACCATTCCGGTCTACAACCTTGCGACCAAGGAAGACCACATCGCACCCGCCAAATCCGTCTTTCTAGGCTGCAGCTATTTCGGCGGTGAGGTCGAGTATGTTGTCTCTGGCTCCGGCCACATTGCAGGCGTCGTCAACCCGCCTGCAGGTGGCAAATACCAATTCTGGACCGACGGCCCGCCCGAGGGCGCATTTGAAGACTGGATGAAAAATGCCACGGAGACACCCGGTTCCTGGTGGCCGCATTGGCATGCCTGGATCGAAAAGCACCACGGCAAGCGTGTCCCGGCCCGCAAGCCAGGCGGCGAAAACATCAACCCGATCGAAGATGCACCGGGTTCTTTTGTGCGCACAAGAGTTTAGAGACAAACTTGAAGTTCGATCCTCCGCTCGTGTCGGGCCAGCTGATTACGCGTTACAAGCGCTTTTTATTTGATGCAACACTGGACAACGGTGATTTGATCACCGGCTCATGCCCCAATACCGGTTCCATGGCCGGGCTCACGGCGACTGGAAGCCGCATATGGATGTCCATCCATTCGACCGAAAAACGCAAATATTCGCATGCCTGGCAACTGATCGAAGCTGACGGCGGTGTGGTGGGCATCAATAGCGGTTTTGCCAACCAAATCGCGGAAGAAGCTTACCACAACGGCAAGCTTCCCTTTCTTTCCGGCTACACAAAGCTCGAAAGGGAACGCAAGTACGGCAAAAACTCCCGCATTGATCTGCTTTTGACAGCGGATCACATGCCGCCCGCCTATGTGGAAGTAAAAAACGTTCATTTCATGCGGCAAAGCGGGCTGGCTGAGTTTCCCGACACAAAGACAGCGCGTGGCACCAAACACTTGGAAGAGCTTGGAGACATGGCAGAAAGCGGCGCGCGGGCCATTATGCTCTATGTTGTCCAAAGAGATGACTGCAACAGACTGAAACTTTGCCGCGACCTTGACCCAGCCTATTGTGAAGCCTTTGACCGCGCCATTGAACGCGGTGTTGAGGCCTATGCCATCAAATGCACGGTGAGCCCCCGAGAAATAACGGCTTCCGGCTTGATCCCGGTGGATGAACCCGGCATAGATTGACAACCATTCGATTCATGCCCGCGCGCATAGAGGCGTCATATGATCAATTATGTAGAAGCGAACACCGCTCCTTTGAAAAACACCGGCGCGATCCGCATTTATGGCGCAGACGCCTTTGAGGGCATGCGCAAGGCTTGTCAACTGACCGCCCGTTGTCTTGACGCACTGGTTCCCATGGTGGAGCCGGGTGTGACCACAGAGGCGTTGGATCGCTTTGTATTCGAATTCGGCATGGACCACGGCGCCCTGCCCGCGACGCTAAACTATCGTGGGTATACAAAGTCATGCTGCACATCCATCAATCATGTCGTCTGTCACGGCATTCCCAATGACAAGCCTCTGAAAGATGGCGACATTGTCAATATCGATGTCACCTTCATTCTTGATGGCTGGCATGGGGATTCCAGCCGCATGTATCCGGTTGGCAATGTCAAACGTGCAGGAATGCGGCTCATGGAGGTCACCCATGAATGCCTGATGAAAGGCATTGAGGCTGTGCGCCCCGGTGCCAGAACCGGCGCGATTGGGCAAGCCATTCAACAACATGCAGAAGCCGAGCGCTGCACGGTTGTGCGGGATTTTTGTGGACACGGCGTCGGCGCATTATTCCATGATGCCCCCAATATTCTGCACTATGGCCGCGCTACGGATGGACCGGAAATTCGAGAAGGCATGATCTTCACTATTGAACCCATGATCAATCTCGGTCGTCCCCACGTCAAAGTTCTCTCAGATGGCTGGACGGCGGTCACTCGAGACCGATCTCTGACAGCCCAGTATGAACATACTGTCGGGGTAACAGCAGATGGCTGTGAAATCTTCACACTGTCCCCAGCCGGGCTTGATCGGCCCGGCCTCGGCTGACCCCGGAGGGCCGTAATGGGACGTGACGGCAAGGGCAAAACAGAGAACGAAGCGAAGAGCGGCTTCTCAGAGGAAGCCGATGAGCGCGGTTTTTTCGCAGAGCAACAGCCAAAATCTGCAAGTCTTTCAAAGCGAACCGAGACGACCAAAGCGCCTGAGATGCATTATCACGGCCACCGCGACCGCCTTCGCCAACGATTTCGTGATAACGGCGATACAGCGCTCGCCGATTATGAAATCCTTGAACTTCTTCTGTTTCGGCTCATTCCCCGGCGCGACACAAAACCTATTGCCAAGGCGCTTCTTGACCGTTTCGGCACGCTGGGCGGCGTGTTTGGCGCGGACCAAAAGCTGCTTCAGGAAGTCAAAGGCATTGGCGAAAACGTAGCGATTGATTTGAAGCTCATGTCCGCGCTTGCTCATCGCATGTTGAAAAGCGAGATAAAGGGCAAGCAGGTGCTCTCCTCATGGTCATCGGTCATTGAATATTGCCACGCGGCCATGGCCTATGAGACCCGCGAACAATTCCGCATTCTTTTTCTCGACAAGCGCAATGCGTTGATTGCGGATGAAGTCCAGCAGCGCGGCACTATTGATCACACGCCGGTTTACCCGCGTGAAGTTGTCAAACGCGCGCTCGACCTGTCAGCCACCGCCATCATTCTTGTTCACAACCACCCTTCGGGCGACCCTACCCCCTCGCGAGCGGATATCGATATGACGAAGATGATCGTCGATACCGCAAAGCCACTGGGCGTTACGGTCCACGATCACATCATCATCGGCAAGGAAGGTCACGCCAGCCTGAAAGGGCTCAGGCTCATTTAGGCTGCAGGCGGTTTTCCAGCTCTATCGCTTCAGCTGCAGCTATACGAATAGTCAGACTGACTGACCCATCTTCCAGGTCTTCACGTCCATCAACAATCGAATGCTCGTAGAGCCAGGGCAAAAGCGACAACTGTTCCGGCTTCAAAAGCACTGTAGCTTCGGTCATGACGCCAGAAATGCGTTGGCCAATTTCAGCCAACAGCTCGTCAGTTCCTTCACCGGTGATTGCAGAGATTGCGACGATATCCGGGTTTGTCTCGGCTTTAGCAATCATCGCCTCGCGCGCTCCGGCATCCAGGCAATCAATCTTGTTCCAGACTTCAAGA
>JBNKQT010000415.1:0-6047 GCA_050297115.1 Ensifer sp.
ATAGCGGTCTTCTCCGCTCCCAAAAGGAATTTCCATAACCGCGAAGGCTACAAGGCCGCGCTAGATCGCATCATCTCGGTGGCAGAAACGCGCAAACTCACGCGGGATCAATATCCGCTTCTCGTTACCTTTGAGGATATAAACGATCCGGCAAGCGTCAAACGCGTTGACCCCAATAATCTCGCCGCCACATTCGGCCCCGGCTACCGCCTCAATGCCATCACCATGACGATCACCGATGAACCGATGACCAGGGGCAATGTGGAAGCGGTGTTGAGGTGGATTAATCATCTTTCCTCATATCGAAAAGATCCAAACAATCCTTTTACAAATACCCTGCCAGCCGACCTTGGCTATCTTAGGAGAAGGTGACTATGGCAAGTTCCGAAGAACTTTTCATGGCTAAACTGTCGATGGATTCTTATAATCGCGGCTATGGCGCCGGACTTGAGGATGGCGTTCTTGACGCGGACATTAATTCCGATGGTTTGGGAGAAGCCGGATCAAAAATCGGGAATGCGATAGTTAAGGACGCAGACCTACCCGAAGGTTCTCAAGACGCCGGTTTCTACGCTGTCGCTTATGAATGGAACGGTCAGACTGCGATTTCGTATCGGGGGACGGATAATCTCGATATCCTTTCTTGGGATGATCAATACGGCAGCGGCATCTGGAATGCCTATGCCCAGGGCGCAGGTGGCTTACTCGTTGGGTTGAGCGAACAAAATGCTCTGGCTGCGGAATTTTTTCAGGCCGTAACGGGGACGAGCGATGGCGATCCGGCGCAGGGCAACGCAATCCTCGCCGGCCATTCGCTGGGTGGCGGATTGGCCGCTGAAAGGCTCGCCGCATGAAGCTTTTGGCCTTCATAGGGCGCATCGCACCGCTTGTTCTGGTCGCCGTTTTTCTTTCTGGCTGCAACGAGAAATACGACTGGCATCAGAAAGTAACAGTCGAGATCGAGACGCCGGATGGCGTCGTGACGGGATCAAGTGTGATGGCGGGGCAGTTTGTGGATACCCGTGGTTCCCTGGTGCCTGCTGAAGCGAGTGGGGTGTCTTTTTTTCTTCATGGTGAAGCTGTGGTTCTTGAGGTGGCGCCTGGACGTTATCTTTTTGCGCTGCTGAAGGGAATGCCGAGCTTGAGCTGGCTGTTCTACCCTGGAATGGATGCCGCAAAATCGGGTCCCCTGCTCGAGGCTGGAGATACGGCGGGCGTTACCGAAGCCGAACTCACGCGCGATCAATATCCGCTTCTTGTTACCTTTGATGACATCAACGATCCGGCGAGCGTCAAACGCGTTGACCCCAATAACCTCGCCGCCACATTCGGCCCGGGCTACCGCCTCAATGCTATCACCATGACGATCACCGGTGAACCGATGACGGAAGGACGAGTTGAAGAGGTGTTGGGGTGGTTGGGTCAATATCCTGAAACACCTATTTTGCCTAGCATTAAACCTACCGATTTTTCGTTTGAAGCCAAGTTGCGGCAAGGCGATTTCTTAAGGAGATAATCAATGGCAATTTCCGAAGAACTTTTCATGGCTATACTGTCGATGGACTCTTATAATCGCGGCTATGGCGCCGGACTTGAGGATAGCGTTCTTGACGCGGACGAATGGAGTAGCGGCGAAATCGTCTGGTTACTTGATGTGATAGCTCCGAGCAAGGGGTTGGCGACTGCCGTTTTGGCCAACTTCTATAAGGTGGCAAATAAGGATGACGTTCGCATTCACCCGATTATCAGCAGGTTGGTTGATGCTGATGTTTTGAAGAAATTGATCAAGACAACGTCTGTTGAGGGCGAAGGCGTCAACGAAGGTCCTGATTTGAAGATCGCAAGCTTGGAAGAGTCGGCGACGATAAATTGATGCATCGTGGGCTTTTTACGCACTTGTGGATCTGCGGTGTGGCATTATTGGAATGAAGGAAATGGTGCGCAATTCATGAGATCGCTTTTTACACGACGAGTGTTCACTGGAGCGTTGCTGGGGGCGCCGCTGGTGGGTTGCGCCGACGAAATCGCCAGAATCCGCTTCCGCGTCATCCTTGGCGAACTTGCGACCGTGGTCGATGCGTCCGCTTCACGTTCCGAAGGTCTCGCAGCATGAAGCCCTTGGCCTTCATAGCGCGCCTTATGCTACTTGTTCTGGCCAATAGCACTCTTTCCGGCTGCGAAAAGAACTACGCATGGAATGAAAAAATAATGGTCTCGGTTGAAACGCCAGATGGCGTCAAATCGGGAGAGAGCGTCCTTTCTGTCAAGATGACGGACGCAACCGATACCTGGGGACCGCTTGAAAGCCGGGTGGTGCGCCATCGCGTATCGGGTGAGGCTGTGGTTCTTGAATTGGAACCGGGCCGTTATCTGTTTGCACTTCTGAAAGGTCTTCCTGATGCGAATGGCGTGTTTTTCCCTGACATCGACCGCAGGGAAGCGGGCCCGATGCTCGAAGGGCTCCGTCAAACGCGCGAACTCACACCCGACCAATACCCGCTTCTCGTCACCTTCGATGACACCAACGATCCGGCGAGTGTGAAGCGCGTGCTCCCGGATGGTCTCGCTGCCACATTTGGCTCCGGCTACCGCCTTTCCACCATCACCATGTCGATCACCGATGAACCGGTGACAAAGGGCAACGTGGAAGCGGTGTTGGGGTGGCTAAAGGAGCCCTCCGTTATGGAGAATCCGGGCTGGTCAAAACTACCAATTGAAAGCCGCCGAGTAATCGGCGGTCTACTATCACATTTCCCTAAATTGAAAGACTAAACAAATGCCCGTTTCCAAAGAACTGATGATGGCAATCCTTTCGATGGATTCCTATAGCCGAGAATACAATGCGGGTATTGTTCTTGACAGCGTAGCCATTGGCAATGTGACGGTGAATGATCACGAAGCCTCAGGCATAACACCAAGTGATTACCAAGCTTGGCAAGACGCAGGCTTCTACGCCGTCGCCTATGATTGGAACGGCGAGACCGTCATTTCGTATCGCGGAACGAACGCCGATTCAGCTTATAATTTATACACAGATGCCGTGAACGGCTACGGCTTGGGGGCGGGCTATCCTTATGATGATCAGGCTTGGCTCGCTGCTCAATTTTTTCAATCGGTGACCGGGACCACCGGAGGTGATCCAAAAACAGGTTCCGCCATCTTGACCGGACATTCTCTCGGGGGAGGATTGGCCGGTTTTGTTGCTTCGATATACGGTCAAAATGCCTATATCTATGACAATATGACATTTGAGGGTGGGGCGGAAACACTCTTTGGGCTGACCACCAGCACAATTCCCGGCGACATGCTGGAATAGCTGCCGATTGAAACATGGGGCGACCATAATCATGGGACTGGGCGTTATGCGCCAACCATTTGAGTGAACACAAATGCCAATCTCTTCTCGGTTAGTAGCATCTTACGAAAAGAGATGCGCTCAGACGATGAAAATGCAAGACGAGACCATGTTCTGGAATGACCACACCAGATTTCTCAAAGTCTTGAAAAAACTTTTTGTTGAATTGTGAGAGGGGGTGGAAAGGGGAAGTGGTGCCCCCAGAGAGACTCGAACTCCCGACCTACTGATTACAAATCAGCCGCTCTACCAACTGAGCTATAAGGGCAACGCCGGGGGAAATAGCATATTTTCGTCGGCTGTAAAGCATAAATGTGAACTATCTGCCGAATTCTGCTTGCATTTGTGTATCCGCCTGCGCTTTGATCCGCCGGATCGTTTGAATTGCTGACAATGTCTGTGGAATGAAGAATGGCTAACCGCTTTGAGACACTTTGCTTTTTGGCCTCCGAGGCGGAAGACGCGCAAGCCGCACGTGCAGAGCTTGTTGCAAAATATGGCGATACACCGCTGGAAAAGGCCGATGTTATCGTGGCGCTTGGGGGCGATGGTTTCATGCTGCAAACCATGCACCGGGCGATGAATTCCGGAAAGCTGATCTACGGTATGAATCGCGGTTCTGTGGGCTTTCTCATGAATCGCTATTCGACCGATGATTTGAAACACCGGATCGAAGTGGCCGCGGTGAATGCGATCCATCCGCTGGAAATGGTTGCCTCCGATATCGATGGCGTCACGCACACAGCCTTTGCCATAAACGAAGTCTCGCTTCTGCGTCAATCCTATCAGGCAGCCAAGCTCAAAGTGGATATTGATGGGCGTACGCGGCTGGAAGAATTAGCCTGTGATGGCCTGATGGTGTCCACCGCAGCCGGTTCCACAGCCTACAACTTGTCAGCCCATGGTCCGATCATTCCACTGGAAGCGCCACTTCTGGCTCTGACACCGGTCAGTCCGTTCCGCCCACGCCGCTGGCGTGGCGCGCTGCTGCCGGAAAGCGTCGTGGTGGATATTTATGTGCAGGAGCCGCAGAAGCGCCCCGTGAATGCTGTTGCCGACCACCAGGAGGTCAAGTCGGTCCTCCACGTGAGTATTCGCCAGCAGCGGGAACAGGCGGTCAGCATACTGTCAGATCCCGACCACACGTGGTCAGATCGAATCCTGAGCGAGCAGTTCACTTACTAGGGCTTGTTGCGCAAA
Organism: Ensifer sp.; assembly: GCA_050297115.1. Taxonomy (GTDB): domain Bacteria; phylum Pseudomonadota; class Alphaproteobacteria; order Rhizobiales; family Rhizobiaceae; genus Ensifer_A. Next base: position 4,556 of record JBNKQT010000415.1, read on the forward strand.
AATCGCTGTTCTTCCGGATTTCCGAATTTTGGGTTATTATGGGCGAATGGAGAGATCAGCGCGCAGTCTTCTCACAGGATTGTCGGCAGCAGTGGTTTTGTCACAGCCTTCTGCTGCTCTGGCCGATTGTGCCTGCAAGAGCCAGCGAGGCGGCATATTTCAGCTCGGTGAACGCACCTGCATCAGCGTTAACGGCAAGAGTTATCTTGCCGAATGTGAGATGAACCTGAATATTACCTCATGGAAAAAGGTTCAGGACGAATGTCCTCTTGCAAGCCTTGAGGTGATTGCGGGCAGTATTGCAAAGAGCCTCTAAGCGTCGCCGCCAAACTCCGCCATATCAGCAGCCACAGCCTTTTGCATGTCCATAAGGAAATCGGGTAGGGCAGCTTGCACACGGTTCCAGCTTGGCATGAAGGGCGCGACATTCGGGTTTTCGAGGAAGACATTGCCAGCCTCGATAATGTTGGAAGCAAAAAGCTCAACCGCTTTTTCTTCCTTGTGGCGGTCCGTCGTGAGGCCATTCATGCGGGCATCGTTATTGTAGGTTTCCACCAAATCCAGCGCGGTTCTGTAGTAGGTGGCTTTCAGCGTGCGCAACGCTTCGGGGCTGAAAATGACACCATCCGTTGCCAGTTTGCGAATGAGCGCCTTGATAATATCTGTCGCCATGCGGGAAAGACCCTTGGTTGCATCCTCTTCGGATAGCGGCTGATGCTTATGATCGTAGACATCGGCAATATCGACCTGACAGATCGTGCTGCTGGAAAGGTTTCGCCAGAGTTCTGAAAGGACGCCAATCTCAAGGCCCCAGTCGAAGGGTATGCGCATATCGGGAAGCAGATGCGTGCGCATGGCGAATTCGCCAGCCAATGGATAGCGGAAGGCTTTCAGAAACTCGATATAGGGGTGGTGCCCCACAACGCGCTCAAGGCTGAGAAGCAGCGGGGTGACCAGAAGGCGCGTTACACGCCCGTTCAATGAGCCATCGGCGATGCGCGGGTAGTAGCCCTTGGAAAAGACATACGGAAAACCGGGATTGGTGACCGGGTAGATGAGGCGGGCCAGCATATCACGCGAATAGGTGACGATGTCGCAGTCGTGAAGCGCGACAACACCGGAATCGCGGCGGCCAAGCACGTGGCCGATGCAATACCATACGTTGCGGCCCTTGCCAGGTTCATGCGGGGCAAGCTGTGCGGCATCCAGGCTCTTGTGAAGTTCTGTCAAGCGCGGGCCATCGTTCCACAAAACCTGATAATTCTGCTTCAGGTTGGAGAAATACTGGATCGCGTAGCGATATTGTTCCTCATTGGCTTGATCCAACCCGATAACGATGTTGGAAAGATAGGGAACTTCAGAAAGTTCAGCGATGATATTGCCAAGCGCCGGACCTTCAAGTTCAGAAAAGAGTGATGGCAAGATAAGCGTGATTGGCCTGCTTGCAGAAAAGGCCTCGAGCTCCCGTTCCATCTCGTGCAGCGAGCGCTCG
>JBNKQT010000416.1:0-5534 GCA_050297115.1 Ensifer sp.
CCCTTCTCCCCAAGGGGAGAAGAGGGAGGCCCATTTCACCGCACATGGCATTACTCCGCAGCCACCATGGCTTCCTCACCCAGCGACATGAAGATTTTGCCCTCTTCAACGCGCAGCGGGAACGTCTTCACGCTTCCCTCATCCGGTTCCTTGGCCTCGCCGGTTTCCAGCGAAATGACCCAATTGTGCAGCGGGCAGGTAACCGAGGCATCATGCACGATGCCCTGAGACAGCGGACCCTTTTTATGCGGGCAGGCGTCTTCAATGGCATGCACCACATTGTCCGCCGTGCGGAAGACCGCAATCTTGCCCTTTGGGCTCATGACACAACGTGCACCACGCAGCGGGATGTCTTCAATGTGACCGATTTCGAACCATTCCATGATGAAAACTCCTTATTCTGCAGCTTGCTGGAAGCCGACAGTGGCCATGGGGTTGAACTCATGCTTGTCCTTGCCGGAAGCGCGTTCAGACCAGGGGTCAACCTGCGCAACCTTTTGGGAAAGAACGAAGCGGTCGTAATAGGCTTTGCGCTTTTCGGCGTCATCGACGATGATCTTGCGAACTTCGTCGTAGCCAATGCGGGCGGCCCATTTGAAGATGCGTTCCAGATAGTGGCCCTGCTCACGATACATCTGAGTGAGCGCGACGATATATTCCATCGCCTCCTCTTCCGTCTTCACGCGGCAGAGCACTTCGGTGCCCTTGATTTCCAGACCAGCAGCACCGGCAAAGTGGATTTCGTAACCCGAATCCACGCAGATCACGCCGACATCCTTACAGGTCGCTTCCGCGCAGTTTCGCGGGCAACCGGAGACAGCCAGTTTCACCTTGGCCGGTGTCCAAGACCCCCACATGAATTTCTCAAGCTTGATGCCAAGACCGGTGGAGTCCTGCGTGCCGAAACGGCACCAGTCGGAACCCACACAAGTCTTCACCGTGCGAAGGCCCTTGGCATAGGCATGGCCTGAAACGAAGCCTGCTTCGCCGAGATCAGCCCAGACACCGGGCAGATCTTCTTTCTTGATACCCAGCATGTCGATACGCTGGCCGCCGGTGACTTTTACAGACGGGATATCGTATTTGTCGACAACATCGGCAATCGCACGAAGCTCTTGCGACGACGTCATGCCACCCCACATGCGCGGGACCACGGAATAGGTACCATCCTTCTGGATGTTGGCGTGCACACGCTCGTTGATGAAGCGCGACTGGTAGTCATCGGCATATTCATCCGGGAAATCGCAGACGAGGTAGTAGTTGAGCGCCGGACGGCATTTTGCGCAGCCGCAGGAGGTCTTCCATTCCAGTTCCTGCATCACAGCGGGGATGGATTTAAGCCCCTTGGCAACAATCAGGTGGCGCACCTCATCGTGGCCCAAATCCGTGCAGCCGCACATGGGCGTGATGGCATCGGCATTAAATGCATCACCCAGCGTGAGCTGCATCACCTGCTGCACCAGACCTGCGCAGGTGCCGCAGGAATTGGAGGCTTTCGTGTGGGCTTTGACTTCATCAAATGTGGTCAGGCCTTTTCCCTTGATCGCATCCACGATCTGGGACTTGCAGACGCCGTTGCAGTCACAAATGTCTGCATCATCCGGCAAGGCTGCAACGGCCGCCGTAGGGTCCAGCGGTGCGCCACCCTGATAGGCCTGGCCGAAGATCAGCGTTTCGCGCATTTCGGAAATATCCGTGCCCTTCTTCAACATGTCGAAGAACCACGCACCATCGGATGTTTCGCCATAAAGAACGATGCCGATGATCTTGTTGTCTTTCAGGATCAGGCGTTTGTAGACCCCGGCAACAGCATCGCGCAGCACGATTTCTTCCCGGTCCTCGCCTTCAGCAAAATCACCGCCGGAAAAGAGGTTGATGCCGGAAACCTTCAGCTTGGTGTTGGTCACAGAGCCGGTATATTCAGCCGAGCCGCCCGTCAGGTGACCGGCAAGCGTTTTGCCCATTTCATAGAGTGGGGCGACAAGGCCGTAGACCATGTTGCGGTGTTCCACACATTCACCCAGAGAATAGATATCCGGGTCGGAGGTGCGCATGACATCATTGACCAGAATGCCGCGACCAACGTCGAGGCCAATGTCCTTGGCAAGCTGCGTGGATGGGCGAATGCCCACGGCCATCACAACGACATCGGCATCAAGAATGGTGCCATCGTCAAGCTTCACACCTTCAACCTTGTCGACGCCGACAATTTCATGCGTATTGGCTTTGGTCATCACTTTGATGCCACGCTCTTCAATGGCGCGTTCCAGCAGGTAGGCTGCTGCTGGGTCGAGCTGGCGCTCCATCAGTGTTGGCATCAGGTGAAGCACGGTCACGTCCATCCCCTGTTCCTTAAGGCCCGCCGCGGCCTCAAGGCCCAAGAGTCCTCCCCCGATAACCACTGCTTTGCCCTTGGCCCTGGCAACTTCCATCATCCGATCCACATCATCGAGGTCGCGATAAACCATGACACCGGGCAGTTGATGGCCGGGAACGGGAATGATGAAGGGCGATGAACCGGTGGCAATGACCAGCTTGTCATACGATGCCGTCACGCCACTTTCCGAGGTGACTGTCTTTGCTTCGCGGTCGATTTGCGAAACCTTGGCCCCCTTATGCAGCGTAATGCCGCGCTCGGCATACCATTCATCACTGTGTGTGATGATGTCCTCATAGGTTTTTTCACCGGCCAGAACATAGGAGAGGTTCAAGCGGTTGTAGTTCACACGCGGTTCCGCGTTGAAGATCGTCACCTCATAGGCGTTCGGGTCGGTCTCAAATAGGTGCTCCAGCATGCGCCCGGGGGCCATGCCGTTGCCAATGATGACAAGTTTCTGTTTCATGGGGTCTTACTCCGCAGCGAATTTGGGGTGGTTGGACGCGTTTGTGGCCTTGCGGGCCAGGCGTTTGTTGCGAATGGCTTCCAGTGTTTCCGGGTCGGGGTTTGATCCCCCCTCATAGGCTTCCAGGAAATCGAGAAGTTCTTCGCGGTAGGCGTAATAGTCGGGGTGGGAAAGGAGCGCCTTGCGGGTACGTGGGCGTGGCAGATCGACTTCCATAATATTGCCGATCTTGGCATTCGGGCCGTTCGACATCATCACCACGCGGTCGGCCAGAAGGATGGCCTCGTCCACGTCATGGGTCACACAGATCGCCGTCACCTTGGTGCGCTTCCACACATCCATCAGCACTTCCTGCAACTCCCAGCGGGTGAGGCTGTCGAGCATGCCGAAAGGTTCATCAAGCAGGAGAAGTTTCGGTGAGAGGGCGAAGGCACGCGCAATGCCCACACGCTGTTTCATCCCGTTGGAAAGGTCGGCGGCATAGCGGTGCATGGAATCACCAAGGCCAACCTTGGAAAGGTAATATTCCACCACGTCCTTGCGCTCAGCGGGCGACGCATTCGGGTAAACCTTGTCCACGCCAAGAGCGACATTTTCACGCGCTGTCAGCCATGGCAAAAGCGATGGTGCCTGAAAGACCACGGCGCGGTCGGGACCGGCACCAGAGACTTCGCGACCATCAAGAACCACGCCGCCGGAGGTAATCGGATTAAGGCCCGCGACCATGGAAAGAACGGTCGATTTACCGCAACCGGAATGCCCGATGACAGAGATGAACTCGCCCTTGTCCATGCGAAGGTCGAAACCATCAACGACGGTCAGTGGACCTTTCGGCGTCGGGTAGACCTTGGTCACTTCGTGGAATTCAACATAGCGCTTTTCAATCGGCGACCCGGCCGCCTTTGTATAGGCTTCGGGCAGCTTGTCTTCCTTCTGGGTGATCGGCACAATATTGGGCAAAACGATACCACTTTCGGTTTCGCTCTCGCGCCCCAAGCCGAGGTCCATCAGATATTCCGTCACCGCTGCCCGCAGGCGAATGAACTCTTCATTGTGGTTCATCTCCGTGCGTTCACGCGGGCGCGGGATATTCACATCAAAGCTCTCACCGAGGCAGGCATTAGGGCCGGGTGTGAGTGGGATGATCCGGTCAGCAAGAAGAATGGCCTCGTCCACATCATTTGTAATGAGAATGATCGTTTTCTTTTCCTGCTCGGAAATGTCCGCAAACTCGTCCTGAAGTTTGGAGCGAGTGAGCGCATCAAGGGCTGAAAGCGGCTCATCAAGCAGCAGCACTTCCGGCTGCATGGCAAGCGCACGGGCAACCGACACACGTTGGCGCATACCACCGGAAAGCTCGGCAGGCCTGCGTTCCCTGGCATGCGCCAGACCAACCATTTCGACATATTTGTCGACCAGCGCCTTGCGCTCAGCCTTTGACTTGCCCTTGTGAACACTGTCAACGGCAAGGCTGACATTGGCGTCCACCGAGAGCCACGGCATGAGTGAATAGTTCTGGAAGACCACGCCGCGCTCTGGCGTTGGGCCTTTCACCTCTGCATCGCGGAAGAGGACCGCGCCACTGTCAGGTATTTGCAGACCAGCAAGGAGCGAGATCAGCGTGGATTTGCCGGACCCGGAGAAGCCGACGATTGCGATAAATTCGCCTTCCTCGACCTTCAGGTTGACATCGGTGAGCACCTGATTGCGTGCTGTCCCGTTGCCGAAACCTTTGGAAACATCGCTGAGTTCTAGGATTGTCATCTTTGACCCTTAGCGGTTCGAGGAGAAGGTGAAGGCCTGCTGTAGCGCATACATGATGCGGTCGAGCATGAAGCCGATGATGCCGATGGTGAAAACGGCGACCATGATGCGGGCAAGCGAGTCGGATGAACCATTCTGGAATTCGTCCCAGACGAATTTGCCAAGGCCCGGGTTCTGCGCCAGCATTTCAGCGGCGATCAAAACCATCCAGCCAACACCGAGGGAAAGACGAAGACCGGTGAAGATGAGTGGCAAGGCAGATGGCAGAACCAGCTTGCGTATTGTCGTCCATGTGGAGAGCTGAAGCACCTTGCCGACATTCACCAGATCCTTGTCGATGGAAGCCACGCCAAGTGCGGTGTTGATCAGCGTTGGCCACAGCGAACAGAGCGTAACTGTGACGGCCGAGATAACCAGTGACTTGGGCATCAAGTCAGACGGGTTCACGTAAAGCGCCGAAACAATCATGGTCACGATTGGCAGCCATGCGAGCGGTGAAACGGGTTTAAAAATCTGGATCAGCGGGTTGATTGCGCCGTTGACGGTGCGCGACAGGCCAGAGGCAATGCCAAGCGGCACTGCAATGGCTGTAGCAATCAGAAAGCCGAGGCCAACCGTGAAGAGTGATGTAATGATCTGGTCAAGATAGGTCGGCTTGCCGGTATAGTTGCGATATCTTACGCGATCTTCCTTGCCTGCGGCAATCAGCTTCGCGTTGCGCTCGTCCTGACGGGCATAGAAGGCATCTGCCTTGTCGCGTTCGCGCAGGTGATCGGCCCACAGCGCCCGGGTTTGCTCGGCAACGGCCATGGGCCCCGGAATTGCGCCAAGTGAAGTTTGCACCTGCGGCGCCAGCATGCCCCATGCACCGATGAAGAGGCCAATACCCAGAAGCGGGATCAGAAGCACGCGTTTCAGTTCATTCAT
>JBNKQT010000417.1:0-9104 GCA_050297115.1 Ensifer sp.
GCGAAATGAATTGCCAAACAGAAATCCCGGCAGCGCGCGTGACAACCAGCTCATATTTGCGATTGAGGGCAATCATGGTCGCCATGCCACTGAACAGCGCAATGAACGGTACAGTTTGCTGCAGAAATTGCGGCAGGCGCAGCAGCGTCAGCCAGAGTGCGCCGGTATATCCAAAATCGGGAATGCTGGAGAAGCGTCCGGAATTCTCCGACAGGTCAATCAGAAAGATGATCGCAAAAATACCTGCGAAAAACCAACCGACAGTCACCATATAGCGCCTGAAAAAGTAGCGTCCGAGGCTGGAGAAGATCATGACGTTCCTCCGGTTTTGCGCTTCAGGCGCAAGGCCGCGAATGCTGACAGGAGGCCATCGACCAATCCGTTGAAACGTGAGCGCCGCAACTGCCTGGAGCGCAACATCATGAAGAGCGCGCCACCACCGGCCAGAATCGGCACCACATACATAACGGGAATCAGATCACCGTTGCGAGCAGCCTGATTGGAAATGTAAAATGACAACCACCGCAGAAGGAAGGCCAGCGTAAAGGCCAGAACAACCGGGCTGATGCGTTTTTCACGATGCGACCTTGCGTCACCAGCCAGCACCAATGCCACCAACCCGTAGACCAGCGGGAAAGTCCATTCGGTAAGACGCCGGTGCAACTCGGCCCTGAACAGACCGGGACCGCCCTTGAAATAGGGGTCTTCCGGGTCAGGATTCCACAAATAGGGAAGGGTGCGGTCAATTTCGGTCAGCGTGGTCTGGCTGCGAGACTCAGTCAGGCTTGTCAGGTCGAAAGCGTAGGACGCGAAGCGAATGACAGAAACCTCGCCATCCTCGGTTCTACGGTTAATCTGTCCGTCATTCATGATCAGGATTGCACCACTGGGATCAATGGCACCTTCCTTGGCATAATAGACCAGTTCTTCGGTCGGGTTGCGATAGTCTGCAAGGAATAGCCCCTTGAGCTTACGTCCTTGAGATCGCTCAGAAATCTGAACGTATAGCCCGTCCTCAATACGGCGGAATTCGTTTTCCTGAATCACCGAGGAAAGAAGGTCTGCATAGGCTTCAGTGATCATCTCCTTGGCCTGTTTGCGCACAACCGGCTCAACCAGATTGTCAACACCAAAGGAAAGCACACTTGCCGCGAAGGCTACGATGATAACCGGTGTCATGACCACACTGCGCGAACCGCCCGCCGCCTCGATAATCGGCATCTCGGAATCAGCGTTCATCGTTGTCAAAACCTGAGCAACGCCAAGCACCACGCCGAATGGCAAAACCAGCGGAACAACCGTTGGCAGCATCAAAGCTGCAAGGGTCAGAAACGACCCCATGGACTGGCCAGTGTCAGTGACAATGTTAATACGCGCAAGCACCTGCAAAATCCAAATGATCGCAAGAATCGGAAGGATCGAGGAAAGGGCCGTCATGACAATGCGACCGGCAATATAACGCTGCAGGAGTTTCATAATTCGCTCGGTTAACAGAAAGTTTCTGTATCCTTTTTGGTCAGGAGAAGCGACTCCTAACCCACCTTGCTGTCCATTTTTTTCCAGCCGAAAATCAGGATGAGAAACATAAATACAACGGGTGCCGAGACGAAGCCGAGCAACGCGTCTGACAGGTAGTGCCGACCAAAGGCAATGCGCAGAAATACAGTCGCTACAGCCAATATCACCACCGGAATTGTCAGCCAGCGCCGCCAGCGCGGCGGTAGCAGGGCAAGCACGCAGATGAGCCATCCGGCGCTGGCTGCTTCCCCGGAAATGAAGGAGCAGTTATCCACACACGTTCCCGTGAAATCGGCCACAGGTTTGAATTCATGCGTCCCGCCAAAAAAGTCGGTCATCCAAGGTCGCGGCCTGGCAGAATGCTCCTTGAACCAGACATTCACAATCAGAACTACATCAATAAACCAGGTTGCCATCAAGAGACGGGCATTGTGCTGGCGCGCGCTGTGAATTCGGCTCTTTTCACGCGAAAAGAAGACGTCAATCGACCACGCCAACATGAAAATGAGCACATCAGCTGGCAGGAAAAACAGGAACTGGCGAAAGAGAGAAAGAGCTTTGATCTCTCCAAGTGGGAACAGACCGCAGTAGACCGCATTGCTATCGGGAGGGCAGGCTGCTTCCTGAAAAAATAGCTCGGAAAACGCGATATCCAGGCTCGGAAAATCGCGAAAAAGCGCGTAAATGACGAACCAGAGCAGCAGCAGGCCTGCAAAGGTTTTGAGCGGCCTGTCGATCAGCATCAATGGCTTTGTCCTTCTGGCTCTATGCGTTTTTCTGTTTGGCGCTGATGTAACAGTCGCCATTAGGATTCACAACATGGCAGATTGAAGGAACAGCTGAGATTTAAGCCACAATATGTCCGGAATTGCTTTTTCAAGGGCTTGTATGGTGCCGCCAATCTTGCTTCAACTGTCAGAAATATCCGTGAAGTCTGGAGGCGTGATTTGCTCCAGTTCGGTTCAATAGATTGGAGATATCCGTGGCAACGAATATAGACGTTTCGATCGCTAAATCGGCGAAGATCAAAGGCGGATTGGCCATTTTGCTCGCTGTTGAAGGTGGCGAGGTCGCAGGTGCCGCAGTGGCAGACCCGGAAAATGTTGCTGCCAAAGCCGCCGAATTGGTTGATTTCAAACCGAAGAAATTCGCCAAATGTGAAATCCTTGCGCCACATGGGTCCCCGGCAGACAAGCTTGTTGTTCTTGGTTTGGGAAAGGAGACGGAGCAAAACGCCGAAAACTGGCTGAAAGCAGGCGGGGAAGCCGCATCCTGTTTCGCCAAATTCGAGCGTGTTACAATCTTTCTCGATGTCCCCGGCACCTCTGTTGAGCCCGGTTTCGTTGCCGAGTTTGCATTGGGGCTGCGTCTTCGCAAATACACCTTCGACAAATACAAGACCCGCAAGGGCAAGGACGACGATGACAAGAAGGACCGCGATGTAAAGGTAACGCTGGTCACAGATGTCGCAGACGATGCCGAATCCCTGATGAAGGCAGCTGACGCCATTCATGACGGCGTGGTGCTGGCCCGTAATCTTGTCAATGAACCAGCCAATGTTTTAGGGCCGCTGGAATTTGCAGAGGCGGCCAAAGACCTCGAAAAGCTGGGTGTCGAGGTGGAGCTGCTTGACGAGAAGCAGATGACCAAGCTTGGAATGGGTGCGCTTCTCGCCGTTGCACGCGGTTCCGTTCGCCCCCCGCGGATGGCCATCATGAAATGGAACGGCGGCAAGAAAAAAGATGCGCCCATTGCTTTTGTGGGCAAGGGGGTCGTCTTCGACACCGGCGGCATATCCATCAAACCTGCAGGCAGTATGGATGAAATGAAGGGCGATATGGGCGGTGCTGCTGCCGTCACGGGCCTCATGCACACGCTTGCCGCCCGCAAGGCAAAAGTGAATGCCGTCGGCATTATCGGCCTTGTGGAAAATATGCCTGATGGTGATGCTTACAGGCCCGGTGATGTGATCACCTCAATGTCAGGCCAAACCATTGAAGTTCTGAACACAGATGCCGAAGGTCGGTTGGTGCTCGGTGACGCGCTCTATTATTGCAACGACCGTTTCAAACCGCAGTTGATGGTCAATCTGGCGACGCTGACCGGCGCTATTATCGTGGCGCTGGGCCATGAAAATGCAGGTCTTTTCTCCAACAATGATGAACTTGCAAGCCAGCTGACAGCCGCAGGTCTTGAAAGCGGCGAAACCGTATGGCGCATGCCGCTTTCAAAAGCCTACGACAAGCTGATCGACAGCAAGGTTGCCGATATGAAGAACACCGGCGGACGTTACGGTGGTTCCATCACTGCGGCACAGTTCCTGCAGCGCTTCGTTGGCGAAACACCTTGGGCGCATCTCGATGTTGCAGGCACGGCCATGGGGTCACCTGCAAGCGAGATCAACAAATCCTGGGCTTCCGGCTTTGGCGTGCGCCTTTTAAACACCTTCATTGCCGACAATTTCGAGGGCTGATGGCTGATGGCGGAAGTGCTCTTCTATCATCTGACGGAGTCAAAACTGGAAGATGCCTTGCCGTCGCTGGTGGAAAAATCGCTGGCGCGTGGATGGAAAACGGCCATCCAGTGCGCTGGCGAGGCGGCTTTGCAGCGGCTGGATGAATGCCTTTGGACGTGGCGTGAAGACAGCTTTCTGCCCCACGCCGCCCAAGGAGCGAGCGAGGACGATAGCCGCCAACCAGTATTATTGACCTGTTCGCAGGACAATCCGAACGCCGCTGCAATCCGTTTTGTAACCGGTGGTGCAAATGTGAGCGATGCTGGAGACTATGAGCGAGTCGTTGTTATGTTCGACGGGCACGACAACGCACAGGTAGAGGCAGCGCGGGGTGAATGGAAAGCGTTGCAGACCGCAGGACATGATCTGACCTATTGGCAACAAAATCCCGACGGTGGCTGGTTTAAGAAAGCCTGATTTGCTTTGACCTCAACGCAATTCAATCGTGCTTTTTGCGCGCGGGCGCATGATTGAATAGCGCGAGTAATTATAGCTCGAGGAACCCACAATCGATTCCATAATGTCGGCAAACGGAGTCGTGAGCGAGTAGGTGGCCGTCGCAACAACCAGTTGAACGCCATTTTCCACGATATTGGCCGGAATCTCGACGGGGGAATCGTCACCGCGCGCCAATGCTTTGCCATGGTAGGAGCGTGACCAGTTCACCTTTGCCTTGTTGGCGGCGTCAATGTTGACGACAGAAACCGTGATTTTCAGATCCTGTGGGTCAAAAGGCAGGATAATGGAGGCTGTTCCTTTCAGGATCGCGTCCAGTCGTGAGCTTGACCAGCTTGAATCTTGGGAGACAAGGTCACTCGCTGTTGCCACAACCTGGTTCATCTTCCGGCTAACGATAAGAGCCTGCCCCAAGTCGGTTGTTCCAGCCAGTAGAACGATCAAGATCGGGAATATGAGAGCGAATTCAATTGCAGATACACCCCGGCGATCAGCCTTCAATTGGCGTAAAAGCTTCGCGGCGCGGAGGGGGGGGTTGTTTGGCATCATATCGCTCCGCCTCAGAAGGGTTCGTTTTTGAATACGACTGCGCTACCCAGAATATAAGTCCCGTCGGAAAGCTGGGCTGATGAAAAGCTGTAGATCGGCAGGATAGGGCTCCAGGGAATGAAGGCCTGAATCAGTACGAATTCCTTGGACGTGCCGGGGTCGAACTCTTCCGTGACGTTCAAGGCACCGTCTTTGACCGGGTTCAGATAGGTTACTGAATCCATATTTGATATCGTGGTGGATGTGACCAACAGGCTGGAGCTGCAATTGAAGTAGTAGGCCATGTTGTTGCAGACCTGCAGCTTGAACTTGTCCAGATCCCAGCCGTCGCTTTGTGCTTTTCCCACGCGCACAAATCTTGCAGATTTGTGAAGTGCTGAATCCAAGGCAGAATCCACAAAGAAGATCAGAGAGATTTCAATGATGACAAAGAGCATCATGGAAAACGGGAGGACCAGCATGGCAAATTCAATTGCCGTTGCTCCCTGCTTGTCCTTCAATATGGAATGCAATCTTTGCATCTGCTCACTCACTGGGTCAGGCGGACTGTTGAAAGGTACCGGTTAAAGAGGTCCGACAGGCCTTCTTCGATATCGTCGGGGTCAGAGGCGGACAGGAACAAGTCACTCGAGCTGGCGCAATCCTCAAGCGCGTAGCGAATATAGTCAGTGCGTGTTGTCTTGGGAGAAATGTCTTTACGCAGAGTTCCGCCCCACTTCGAGGTCGACATCGGCTCGTCCAAAGTTGCGTCAAAACCCCAGTCTGTGGGGATTTTCAGGTATTCGGTATAGAGGACGCCGATCTTCACCTTCTTGTCCTTGATGTCGTCACAGATGCCCGGGTTCATCGGGCCGACTTTCTTCCAGTCCTCCTGACGCTGGGTTGGCGTATAAGTTCCGTCATGGTCCGGGTCTTCCCAGCCCGTTGTCCGCCAGTCGATGCCGTTTACAACCCAGCCTCGTTCCGATTCAACACCGTCGGTGAGCAAAAGAACAAGCTTTTGCGGCTTCGAACGATTGGAACCGTCGCCAGCGCTGCCAATAAACTTTTCCAAGTCCGAGAAACTTTGTCCAAAATGCGTTGCTGTATCTGAGGTCTTGCTCGTCAGCGCGTCGCTGTTCAGATATTTGCGTACCTTGTTGAAGGACGACCTGTCGGGCGCAAGTATCTCATTCACCCCCGCCCCAAGTGTGTAGAGACCAATCTGAATGTGGCTTTTGCCCTGATCGGCTTTTGCTATGAGTTCAACAACTTCTTTCGCTGCTGTATTGGCAACATCTGCACGCAGTTCGGTGCGATATCTGCCTTTGATGTAATCATAGTAATTGTTGGCCAGCTTTCGACCATGCCTGTCATATACTTTGTCACGATTGTCATGGCAGGCAAACTGACAGCCGATATTGGGGTCTCTGCCCAATACTTTCTGATCTTCAGGATGAGCCGCAAGCAGCATGGATGGAGACTTGTCTAGAACGATGTAGACATCCAGAAAAGCGGTGGCGGGACCGGCAACAGAGGAAAAGGCCGCAAGTGGCATTTCGCTGATATTTGCCAGACTCATGAATGTTGTCGGAATAGACGCCGTTACGGACGCACTGATAGATCCATCCTTCTTGCTGACTTTGACATCCTTGATCGAGTATTTGCTGGCATTGAGGTCGGTTTGCGCTGCAAACCACTCTTTGACCCTCTCTTCCAGCTTTTCCTCGTTGAGGTTGTCGATATGCTGAGCGGCAGCCAGCAGGCCTGCATCGAGATCGGACTGCATCTTGCTCTGCGTGTTGTAGACACGCGCAAAATCAACTGAAACACCGACGGCTAGAACCAGCGGAATAGCGGAAAGCGCAAAGGTTATGGCGAAATTGCCACCGCGGTCCTCCTTGAAACCCTTAAGGAGGCGGTTGATACGCTTGAGTGTGCCTACGCTTGACATGGATGCACCGATACAAAAATTGCAGTTTGGCCATCAGGTTAGCGTGCAAGCCTTGAGGTATGATTAATAAACTTGAAGAACTTGCATCATTTTGAGCAGAATCTAATTGAGCGACCTTTTGCCTTGTACCACTTCCATACGGCACGTGCTGCAAGGGGTCATGAGCCTGAAAGCATCGCAACGCGCCCTGAGCTTGGAACTCCTCCGTAGCGCAGTGAAACAACCGAATATCCCTCCGATTGAAGCATGGAAAGGAGGGCAGGGAGCATCGCGGCGGTACGCGTGTGAATATCGTGCATCAGGATGATGCCTTTTTGCTTGGCGCGAACGACAGCCATTGTTCGCGCGGCAATCGCTTCCGGTCGCGACGCGTGGTAATCCTTTGAATCGATATCAACATCCAGAACAACAATACCCGCCTCGGCGAGATCCTTTCTCAGGCTGCCGGTATCCGCCAGATAGGGGAACCGGAAGAAGCCGACGGATGCGCCAGTTGCTCTGCGCACCGCTGCGTCTCCGCTCACGATATCGTTTATAGCTTGTGCATGCTCCTTTTTCTGGAGGTTGGCATGGTCAAAGGTATGGCTGCCAATCGTGTGCCCTTCGTTCACAACCTGCTGTGCCAGACTCGAGTAGTTCCGTGCCATCTGCCCCACCATGAGGAACGTCGCCTTCACATTGAAACGGTCCAGAACGGCCAAAACCTTGTCTGTTCTGCCCGGGATCGGGCCATCATCAAAGGTGAGGATGACCTCTTTGTCCTGAAGAACAATCTGTGACGCCGTGCTCACAGTCATCGTACGGCCTTGCAGTCTGCCAATGCGCGGTTTCGCTTCTGGATTGAATATTGGGCGTTCCGGCCTCAAAAGCGCAATCTTTGCCTTGCCTTCTGTCCGCGTGTCCTGGCTCTTCAGGGCCGCCGGCGTCGGCTTCACCCTCGCCGGGGCAAAGGAGGTTTTCGCGCTGCCAGTCTTTTCAGGATGTTTGCTGGCGCAGGCTGTCAAAACCAGACAAGCCATGAGTGCAACAACAGGAGAACGCAAACGCATCGACACACCTACTCAAAAACTATGGTGAACAAATGATTGCCGATTATGGTTAAAGAACCGTTTCGCTTGTTCTTGGCACCAATGTCGCGGAAAAGTTGTGGTCTAGACGATCAAGAGATTCGCTATTGGCCCTGGAAAAACTTTGGCAAATAATGACCCCGTTTTTCGCATTTGCAGGGCATAAGAGGGCGCGAGATATGATGTCTAAAACTGCTATTTTTGCGCTTGCCGCAGCGGCATCGTTGAATGTACCTGCGGCATTCGCGGCAAGTTTCCCTTGCGACAAAGCCAAAAGCGAAACTGAGAAGGTTGTCTGTGCCACGCCGGATCTCTCTACCCGCGATGAACTTGTGGCGAGTATCTTCAAGAAGGCAATAAATACGAGCGGCAAAGAGGGGCTTGGCGCGCTTGCGCGGAGGCTGCTGGCAGCACGCGACGCCTGTGGTTCCGATACCAGCTGCATCGCGGTCAATCAGATAAGGGCACTCGAAATTTTCGCACTCTTGGGGTCGACTGGCGGCAAACCTGTTGGAGACTAGCTCACTTATGGCGGCAAAGCACCGATGAAGGTAACAATCACCGGCGCATCCGGTCTTGGTACCAGCAAGGCAACGATCACCGTCGCCCATTTGCGCGCCGATGCCGTCAATGAATGCACCGCCTTCAATGCCTCCCGCACCGACTGTGTGGAAGCCGTCTTGAATACACCCCTTGCAGCGGCAATCTCAGCCAATTGTGAAACGGGAGAATTCACATCACTCTACGGCCAATCGCTCGTTTATGCCGGTGAGGAGCAGATCAGGGATGCACAGTCTGGAGAGGCGCTGGCCGCCGCGCAGGCCAGCGGATATTACGCCGCTCTTGAGCAGTTTTCAGCGCTCTGCCCCAACCGGGTCGCTCAATAACTCAACCGGCCTCAATCTCTTCCAGCTCAGCCGAAAGCTCCAGCCATTGCTCTTCGCTTTCAGCAAGCTTTTGGGCGGCATTTGCCCGCGCGGTGGTCAGGTCAGCGGCGCGGCCCGGATTTTTTGCGTAAAGATCAGGGTCGGAAAGTTCGGTATCAATCCCTTGAATCAATCTCTCA
>JBNKQT010000418.1:0-2628 GCA_050297115.1 Ensifer sp.
TGACCCCGAAGCTTATCATGTTCCACTGATGGCAGCTGACACCATTGGTCTCCTCGACCACCTCGGCATCCACCAGGCTCATTTGATGGGGTATTCCATGGGCGCCCGCATCAGCGCATTTGCTGCAATGGCAGACCCGCACCGGGTGCAATCCGTCATTTTCGGTGGTCTGGGAATAGGCATGATCAAAGGTGTAGGGGACTGGGATCCGATCGCCGACGCATTGACGGCTTCTTCATTGAGCGATGTAACCCACGAGCGCGGCAGAATGTTTCGTGCATTTGCCGATCAGACCGGCAGTGACCGTCTGGCTCTAGCTGCCTGCATTCGCACATCGCGCGATCTTGTGACTGCGGAAGAAATTGGCAAGGTGGACATTCCCACACTCATTGGCGTTGGCACCAAAGATGACATTGCCGGATCACCTCATGAACTGGCAGAACTGATGCCGAACGCCACAGCAATCGATATTCCAGGCCGGGACCACATGTTGGCTGTCGGTGACCGTGTTTTCAAAAAGGCCGTTCTGGAGTTTCTCGAGATTGTTACTCACCGGTGAAATGTGGTTTTCGCCTGTCTTTGAAGGCCGCTCGGCCTTCCTCGTAATCCCGGCTTGAAAATGTGATTTCCCCTTGTTCTTGCGCGAAGCCCAGCAGGTTGGAATCGGCAGCAACGATTGCATTTACAGCTGTTTTCGATGCTTTGATGGAAAGCGGTGCATTTGCCGCAATGCGCTGCGCAAGGGATAGAACCGACTGGTCGAGAGCCTCAGGTGGTACAAGTGGCAGCAGTGCGCCGCAAGAAACCAGTTCGTTGGCGGGCAGTTCACCGGCAGAAAAAAGCGCCAGTTTTGCGTATTGGGGGCCAAGCGTTGCCACAATATCCACCATGGCCTCAACCGGGTAGGCAAGCCCAAGCCTTGCAGCCGGAATAGCGAAGCGTGCTGTGGTGTCGGCCAGTCTCAGGTCTGTTGCCGCAGCAACACCAAAGCCACCCCCAAAACAGATTCCACGGATTGCGGCAATTGTCGGTACGCTACACTTGCGGATAGCCTTGAAGGCCTCTGCGTTTAGTTGCTCATAGACCGCTGATGTTTCAGCATCCTTGCGATGGGTATCAAATTCGGCGATATCAGCGCCGGCACTGAAGTCTTTTCCACCTGCACCTGAAATCACAATGATCCGAGCACCTTGACCGGTCAGCCAATCAAGCGCTGTTGGAATAGTACGCCACATTTGCGCATCAATGGCGTTTTTCCGTTCCGGCCGGTTGAAGAGCAATTGGCCGACATGGGACCCAAGTGCTACCAACAGTTTACCATCAGCAAATTCTCGTGTTGACGACATTGTTATCCCCGCCCATTTGAACTTAAGCCCTGATGGCTTATATTGCGCATCTGGAAACAGCAAGAAGGAGTGGCTATGTCCACCTCAAGCGATAAGAAGACGGAAGCCCGTCTGGAGAGTGTTGATCCGATCTGGCATGCGCTTCGCAATGAAGCCGAAGCCGTCGCAGAAAGCGATCCTGTCCTGGCAACGTTCATGTACTCGACGATCCTGAATGCGGGTTCGTTGGAAGAGTGCGTCGTCTATCGCATTTGCGAGCGCCTGGATCATCCCGATGTGCAGGCCGTGTTGTTGCGTCAAACATTTGAGGAAATGCAGGAGGATTGGCCCGAGTGGAGCGAAATCCTGCGTGTGGATATTCAGGCCGTCTTTGATCGCGACCCCGCTGTAACGCGCTACATTGAGCCGGTTCTTCACTTCAAGGGCTTCCACGCAATCCAGACCCATCGTCTGGCGCATTGGCTCTGGAATAAAGGCCGCAAGGACATGGCGCTTTACCTGCAAAGCCGGTCCTCCAGCGTGTTCCAGACCGATATCGCGCCTGCCGCTCCCATTGGTCGGGGCTTTTTCCTTGATCATGCGACCGGGCTTGTCGTGGGCGCAACGGCAACGATTGGCGACAACGTCTCCATCCTTCAGGCTGTGACACTGGGCGGCACTGGCAAGGAAAGCGGTGACCGGCACCCCAAGATTGGTGATGGTGTTTTGATTGGGGCAGGGGCCAAGGTTCTTGGCAACATCAAGGTAGGCTGCTGCTCACGCATAGCCGCAGGCTCCGTTGTCTTGAAAGAAGTGCCTGAAAAATCCACGGTTGCTGGCGTTCCAGCCCGTGTTGTCGGCAGCGCCGGGTGCGACGAGCCATCACGCTCTATGAATCACATTCTTGGCGAGGATTGATCGCTGGATAAAAACAAAGGCTTTTGTGGACGCGGGCATAAGGGGTTTACAGCCCCATAGCCCCGTGCGAGAAGCGCGCATCCCGAATGATTTGAATGGAGATTTGCAGTGAAGCCGGAAGAGGTTCGTAAGCTTGAAGCTTATCTGAAGCGCGTTTTTAACCCGGAAATGGTGGTGAAGGCTCGCCCCCGCAAAGATGACTCCGCAGAGGTTTATCTTGGCGATGAATTCCTGGGTGTTGTATTCCGCGACGACGAGGATGGCGACCTGTCCTACAATTTTTCGATGGCTATTCTCGACATCGATCTTTGAGGTTCGTACCTCAATATTTCGCGCATGCGAAATTCCTCAATAAGATCAGTATCATTGCGATATCGTTCTATTT
>JBNKQT010000419.1:0-4543 GCA_050297115.1 Ensifer sp.
AAAAAGTCTCGAACAAGCTGCTTCGTTGTGGAAATGCCAGAATGCGGCGGCAGAACCTCGCCCCACCGTCTTGCTAACTTCTGACAAATGACTATTCAACAACGCAATAAATCCGTCCAAGACCGCCAAATATAAGACCCGCAACGGGTCCGATGATTTTGCCCCTATTGTGCTAGGAGCGCTGGCTATCGCCAGGTTACAAATCCGGCCACCGCCGGAAATTCTCTAATTCCGCATCAGGAAGGAGTTTAAAGACGGCGGACGATTCGCGCTGGCGCCTAAGCTTGAGAGGCTGGCCGCCGGATAACGAATCTATCCCGTCAACACTCCTATCCTCATTTGCGCTTTTATGTGCATTTAAGTCCAATAGCAAGCATTGGATGTGATGGGGTCATAAAATTGATGCAATTCTTGGCAAGCCCCGGTTCATGTTCGCGCGCTATCTGGCGGGGCACAAATCAGGCTGATACAACCGATGCGCTTTGAGAGGTTAAGTTCAAAACACATGCTGCGGATAATAACTGTTTTCATAGCGCTGTCGTGTGCCCTTCTGGCGGGGCCTGCGCAACTGCATGCGGAAACACTGACAGCAAAGTCGGTACTGATCGCCGGAGAGGAAGCACGCACCCGGATCGTCATAAACTTCGATAAGAAGCCGGAATTCTCCGTGCGCTACCTGCAAAATCCGAACAGGACCATTATTGACATTCCTTCGGACGTATCATTCGCCTTCTCCAGTGACGATGCCAAGGCGCGCGGTATCTACAGCCGCGTTCGCTATGGCGCCATGAGCGCAAACCACTCACGGATTGTATTAAGCTCGGAGCGCCCAACATCCCTTGAAACATCGAAGGTCATGGCAAACGAAGATGGCGATGGCTTTCGCCTTGTGCTGGAAGGGGCTATCACGAGCAGCGAAAAGCTCGCCGCGCTCGTTCGCGATGACAATTGGCAGGACGTGCGCACCACAAGCGCGGGCCGCGGTGGGCGCCTGGGTGCTCCGGCAAATGCTGAACACACATTTGTCATAGCCGTGGATGCGGGCCATGGCGGCATCGATACTGGCGCCATCGCCCGAAAATCCCGCACGGCGGAAAAAGACATTACCCTTGCATTTGCCAAAGTTCTGGCCGCGGAGTTCAACAAGCGGCCCGAGTTCAAAGCCTTTCTCACGCGCAGCGAGGATGTGTTTCTCTCGCTTTCCGAACGCGTGCGTATTGCGCGGCAAAATGATGCCAATCTGCTGATATCGCTTCATGCCGATACTTTGCGCCAAAGAAGCATTCGCGGCGCGACCGTCTACACCATCTCCGAAAAAGCTTCTGACAAGCTCGCAGATGAAATGGCGAGGCGCGAAAACACATCAGATGAAATTGCTGGCGTCGTGCCCGAGGATGCGTCTGACAATGTCAGCGATATCCTGATCGATCTGACCCGGCGTGAAACACAGACCTTTTCTGAAAGTCTCGCTGCAAAGATCGTCAACTCGTTCGAAGGGCAGATTAATCTCATCAACAACCCTCACCGTTATGCCGGTTTCCGTGTTTTGCGCGCACCGGATGTGCCGTCCGTTCTCCTGGAACTGGGCTTTTTGTCCAATGCGGACGACGATAAGCTTCTGACAACCGAAGCCTACCGGGAGGCGATTGCAAAATTGCTGGTCGAAGCGACCGAAAATTACAGGAAAACAATCGGGCAGTGAACGCGGATTGATTCGGTCAGGTTGGCGGGCGACAGCAAATTCCTTCACTGACAATGTGTCGATTGGGATACGCGCGGCTGCACTTGCCCCCATGAAAAATGTGCTTTTGCGTCTTTGGTCGCATTTTCTGCACATTCTCGGATATCAAGTGCTGCACACTGTGGCATAATATCTTGGATATCGGTATCCCAACGATATAAAGGCGCGGCAAACAAAGATTCCCGGCTCAGAAAGACCGGCAAGGGCACATGATCAGACTCATTGGATATTTTTTCGGAATTGGAACGGTCCTGTTTCTAGGCGTTGCCGGTGTTGTAGCGGTTTACCTCAACGCAATCCTGCAGGATTTGCCGGATTACGAAGTATTGGCTAGCTACGAACCCCCGGTCACAACCCGCATCCATGCCGTGGATGGCCAGTTGATGGCTGAATATGCGCGTGAACGCCGGCTCTATTTGCCCATTCAGGCCATTCCCGACCGCGTGAAGGCTGCATTCCTTTCCGCAGAAGACAAGAATTTCTACAATCACCCCGGATTGGACTATCAGGGCCTGGCGCGCGCGATTGTGGTCAACCTGCAAAACCTCGGTTCGGGCCGTCGTCCGGTTGGTGCCTCCACGATTACTCAGCAGGTAGCGAAAAACTTCCTTTTGACCCGCGACCAGACCTATACGCGTAAGGTCAAGGAAGCCATTCTTTCATTGCGCATTGAGCAGGCCTATTCCAAGGACCGTATTCTTGAGCTCTATCTCAACGAGATGTTTTTCGGCTTCAATTCCTACGGTATCGCCGGTGCAGCACTCACCTATTTCGACAAATCAGTTACGGAGCTGACACTTGGCGAGGCCGCCTACATGGCAGCACTTCTGAAAGGTCCAGCCAACTACCATCCGTTCCGTCACGCTGATGCAGCCATTGAGCGCCGCAACTGGGTGATCGATCGCATGGTTGAAAACGGCTATGCCACCGCTGAGGAAGCCGAAAAAGAAAAAGCAAAGCCGCTCGGTGTAAACCTTCGTCGTGGCGGCGCGCATCTCTTTGCGTCCGAATATTTTGCCGAAGAGGTTCGCCGTCAGATCATCTCTGAATATGGTGAGAAAGCGCTCTATGAAGGTGGGCTTTCGGTCCGCACCTCTCTGGACCCGCAACTTCAGGCTTACGCACGCAAGGCGCTGCAGCACGGCCTGATCGAATTTGATGAAAAACGCGGCTTCCACGGCCCCATTGACCACATTGAAGTGGGCAGCGACTGGGGCCCCGCCCTTGCCGATATCAATGCCTTGAGCGATGTCCCGGAGTGGTCCCTGGCAGTCGTACTGGCCACTGATGACGAAGGTGCCGACATTGGCCTTCGACCGGAAAAGAACGACGCAGGCAAGATAGGCAACGACCGTCAGCGTGGCCGTATCAGCGCAGATAACATGAAGTGGGCCTACCGCTTCTCCAGCGGCGACAAGAAAAAAGCCTCTTCTCCAAGCGGGGTATTAGAGGCTGGCGACGTGGTTTACGTTGAAGCCGTTGACGGCGAGGAAGGCCAATATCGCCTGCGCCAACCGCCGAAGGTTCAAGGCGGCCTTGTGGCAATGGACCCGAAAACCGGGCGTGTTGTTGCCATGGTCGGCGGTTTTTCCTTTGCGCAGTCTGAATTCAACCGTGCAACACAGGCGATGCGCCAGCCCGGCTCTTCCTTCAAACCGTTCGTCTATGCTGCGGCGCTTGATAACGGCTATACGCCAGCTTCCGTGGTGCTGGACGCCCCGATTGAGATTGTCTCTGGCGGCAAGGTCTGGCGACCGAAAAACTATGGCGGCGGTTCCGCTGGCCCCTCCACACTTCGTCTCGGCATCGAAAAATCCCGTAACCTCATGACGGTTCGCCTTGCCGACGATCTGGGCATGAATACGGTCGCTGAATATGCCGAACGTTTCGGCGTCTACGACGACATGCCACCACTTCTCGCCATGTCGCTTGGCTCCGGTGAAACCACCGTGATGCGCATGGTGGGGGGCTATGCAGTGCTTGCCAATGGCGGCAAGCAGATCAAGCCCACCTTGATCGACCGCATTCAGGACCGATATGGCCGCACAATCTTCAAACACGAAGACCGCTTGTGCGATGGCTGTAATGTGGAAGAATGGAGTGCACAGGAAGAGCCCGTGCTGATCGATAGCCGCGCCCAGGTTCTCGATCCCATGACAGCCTATCAGATCACCTCCATGATGCAGGGTGTGGTTCAGCGTGGCACGGCAGCAGGCCGGGTTAAGCTCAATCGCGACGTTGCAGGCAAAACGGGCACGACCAACGATGAAAAAGACGCTTGGTTCGTAGGCTTTACGCCTGACCTCGTGACCGGCGTTTATGTTGGATACGACACGCCAAAGCGCATGGGTCGTGGCGCCACGGGTGGCCATCTGGCAGCACCTGTTTTCAATGAATTCATGCAGAAGGCGGAAGAAGGCGTCCCACCGTCCAAGTTCATCATTCCGCAGGGCATGAAGCTTATCCGTGTGAACCGTCAGACCGGCATGGAAGCCTTTGATGGCGAAGGTGGCACCATTGTCGAGGCCTTCAAACCCGGCACCGGACCTGCTGATGTCTTCTCCATCATCGGCCTTGATCAATATGCCGACCCGGAAGAAATCCTGCGCGACTCCCGTCAGGCCAATGATGCTCTGAACAACGGTTCTCAGGGGCTTTTCTAGATATAGCCCCTGCCCGTTTCTCATTACGGGTTTACATCGCCGCATGGGCGAACTATCCATGCGGCGATCAAAAAATCATATCCAACAAAAAAGCGGAAATATGCGCGTAGAAATCCAGAATATTGTCGACGAAATCAAG
>JBNKQT010000420.1:0-4882 GCA_050297115.1 Ensifer sp.
AACCGCACCATTGGAATACGCCGCCAAACAGGTTCCCGGCCTCATCGACATTGAATTGATGATTTCCGGCCTTGCGGATCGCCAGCTTGGAGAAACCGAATTCGCAGTCGTCACAGCCGTTAATATCACAGTTGAAGGTGATGCCAATGGCTGAACAGGTCTTCACAATTCCAGATAATTGGCAGACACCGCAGTCGCCTGCTTTGACACAGGTAGAGCGAACGCCCGACCCGCGTCTCATTCCTCCCGGCATCCGCGATCCGCGTTCCCGCGCTGTCCTGGGCGCTTTTGTTTTTGGTGCCAAAGCATTTGATTTCCGCCGTCTGCTTGCCCGTGTCTCGGTTGAAATGACCACTGAAGACTTGCCGCTTGCGCTCTACGAACGCCAGTTGAACGATTATCTTGGCCCCGATGGCCTTCCCGAAAGCGTGGTCCGCGCGCTCATAGACAACGCATTTTTTGTCAAGGGTCTGGAAGGCCAAGACGAAGGGGTCAAGCTCGCCTTGTCACTTCTGGGCATTAGAGCCGAAATTCAACACTGGTGGCAGGTTGAACCAGCATTACCCCACGACACCCAAACGGTGAGCGTCTTCTTTGAAAACCTGGTTTTTGCTGATGCAGAACTGGGCGACGAAACTTACCGCAAAGCAGCCATGCAGGTTGTCAAAGCAACAAAGCGGTTCAGCCAGGAAACGGCATACCGCTTCGGGGTCATGGCACAGGTCAATCATTTCATGGGCGTCATCGGCTCACACGGTGCGCGCTACGTCGCGGCACTGCCTACCGATGATCCTGCCATTTACCCGTCCACCATCATTTCAACTGCCGTCAGCCTCTTCGGCGGGCGGTATCAAGCCGCCTTGCCAGCGGCCTGATCAACCGAGCCACGGAGAACGAAATGGCACAGAAACATTCCATCGTCACGGTTGCTGGTCGCAACAAGGAAGCGGCAAAGACGGCAGCTAACGCTGCCATGGTCTTTACCGAAATCGCGCTTGGTGATGGCACGCGTTACCCAGCTGGCGGCGAAACCGCGCTCGAAAACGAAGTTCATCGTGGCCAGATAACCGGCTCCGGCGTTGAACCGGCAGAGCCGAGCGCTGTCTGGTTCGACCTGTACGTTCCACCGGAAACAAACACATTTTATGCTCAGGAAATCGGCCTGTTTGACGAGGACGGCGTTCTTTATGCGATTTCCCGTTTTGACCAGCCAGTCCCAAAATTCGGGCCTGACAGTTCGTCGCTGTCAGATAATACATTCCGCATCGTCGTCATTTTTGCAGACACCGAGAACATTGTTGTTCAGACCTCGCCTGTTATGGGCCTCACGCCGGAAACGCTGCCACAGCACTTGCCATGGGCAAGTGACGCGGAAGCAGCGGACGAGGCGCAGGAAAAAAGAATTATCGACCCCAAACGCCTTTGGGCAGTTTTGGGTCAGGTTCTCGTTTTTGCTTCCGCTGAGGAAGCTTCCAACAACACGGTTGAGGGCAAGGCAGTCGACCCGGCTGGTTTGTGGTCGGTGATAACCGCTTTGTCAGAAAACCCGGTTGGCATGCGCGCCACCGCGCTTGGTGTTCAGGGAATTCCCTACTACACGCCCACCTTGATCGACGATTGGCAAATTGAAGCCGGTGAAAGCAGCGTCGGCGCAAACCTGTTTGCAAATGGCGTGGTCACGATCAAGGAAAAGGGCCTCTATATATTCGCAGCGGTCGTTGACGGCGGCGCGGGCGGAACCGCCTACAATGACGTCGTGATCAGACGAACGCGCGGCGGTGTTGTGAAGAACTTTGCGACCACTGCGATTGCGGGCACGTCTTCTGCCGGAACAATCCTTCCAGCGGTTGCGCCGCTGCGACTGGAAGTCGATGACCAGGTCGATGTCGTCTACTCGCACCAAAAGAACGAGACAATCTACCTCGACACAACAAACAGCTTTTTCAGCTATGCCCGCGTGTAACGGGTGGAGGATAACAGCATGCAAATTTTTCCACTCACCGCTGACCAGGTCGGCTTTGTTATGTCGAAACTACCGGAAGCCCTTCGTGGCTTTAGGGGCGGACTGCTTTTTGATGGAACAAATCTGCGTGTTCCAGACGAACATGTCGCGCTCGTTGAAGCGATCAACCTTGCTGATATGCCAACAGAGGCTGCGGCAAACGCCATTATGCAGGCCAAGAAAGCCGTTCTGTCCGAGATCGACAGGCTCGCCATGCAGATCACATCGACATACACGGCTACCGAAGAAAAAGGCTGGATCGCGATGCTTGCCGAAGCGCAGGCTTATGCGGTCTCAGGCGATCCGGCAGATGCGCCGGGGTTGGAACTGGACGCAGCCATTCGTGGTGACACGATTGCAGATCGGGCTGCTGCGGTGGTGGGCGCGGCGCAAATCACCGGCTTGATGCCATCAATGGCGTCTGGAATGCGCGCGCGCGGCGAACAGATGATTGACGCAACAGGCGGAGACCCGCAGCAAATTGAAGCTGCCATGGCAAAGCTTGTCGCCAAGGTGGACAGTATTCTGTCCGCCGCCGCACAGGCGGATCGCAACCAAATCATCGCATTGGCAACAACTGGCTGGGACGTCTGACCATGATGAAGCTCGCCTTCTATAAAGGTAAAGGCAACCTGTTTGACCAGGCCATTCGTATTGTAACGCGTTCGCCCTACAGCCATGTCGAGCTGGTTGAAGGTGAGGCACATCAAGATGGTGCAGTCTGGTGCTGGTCATCCTCGCCGCGCGACAGCGGGGTTCGCCTCAATGCCATTGTGCTGGATAATGACAAATGGGACATCATCCCCATTGGCTGGGATGCTCCCGACGCCCTGTCGATCTTCCGCACCCATGCGGGCGCAAAATACGACTATCTCGGTATCCTGTTCAGCCAGTTTTTCAATTTCCGCCGCCAGAACCCGCGCCGCTGGTTTTGCTCTGAAATCATTGGTGAAGCGCTCGGGCTGCCGAACCCCGCCAGTTATTCCCCCGGCTCGCTGAAATCGCTTGTCGAATTCCTGAACCGGGCCAAGGGTGAACTGAACAATTCCCCCACAACAACCGCATCCACCTTTGGAGGGCAATAACATGATCCGCCTCGATACGATCGAAGCCAGCGACAACCAGGCTGAATGGTCGCCAGCATCATCTCCCGTTCGCTTGCAACTGGCCGCTCAACGTTCCTCAGTCAAGGTCGATGTGATGACCAAAATCCATGCCGATGCTCCATATGTAAAGGTCGCGGCGCTGTACCATGACGATCCGGTCATCTCACTTGCTGATCTTCCGTTCATCAAGCTGGAAATGACCGGCAATATGGCAGGCGAACAGGTTCGCGTGTGGGATGGCGAATGAAACGTCTCATTAAGCCGCTTGTTTCACCCATCCGTTTAAGTCTCGCCGTTCTTGGCGTGACGACGATGCTGACGTCCACGCTCGACACCAGCACACCCGTCACAGTTATGGATGGGCCTTACTATGCGCACCGCCTGCATTTAACGCCTGCAGCGCGCGCAGAGGCGCAGGCAATTGAAACCGAGTTTACAACCAACAAGTGGGCTGGCACCGATGAAGTAACGGCGTGGGATACTGATCAAGTCGCGAGCAGTGTTGCCGATTTCAATTCGAAATTCGCGGCGTTGGATACCAGCCTGAACAATCGGATACGGTTGTCAGCTGCGGGTGATTGGTCGTCAAGCCAGCCATATCTCTATGGCAAGGATTTCATTGCAGCCGGTGGTTCATGCAGGATTGAGCCGGAATCAGGCACAGGCCCGGTTCTGCCAACGCGTGTTCGCCTCGACGGGTGTCGTGGTGTCCACTTTGACAATATCACCTTCGGTTACTTCGTTTACATCATCCGCAGCGCAACGAACCCTGCATGGTCGGTTTCAAGGTTCTCAAATTGCCGGATTGGCGCGACGTTTCAGGGTGAAACGAACTACGCGAACTATTACTTCATGTCCTTCAATATCAACAACGCCGAAGAGGTTGCGATTGTTGATTGCGTGATTGACGGTTCGCAAGCCGGTGTGGTGGCCAACGGAGTGCGCCGCCTGCTGGTAGACGGCGTCGACTTCCAGCGTCTGGGCGCGGACTGCGTCAATCCGAAAGGACTGGATACAGATATCGGAGGTGAAACCTTCGCCTCCAAATGGCCGGATTTGAAGACCTATGTGTGGGTCACAAGATGCACGGCCAGAGCCATGGTCGATGATCCGGCCATTGGCGCGGTACATACCGACTTTATCCAGATCGACACGGCAGGCAGTGGCACGCTCGATTATATGGCGCTGTTTGAATTCAACGTTGTCAACCTTGCGCGGGCAGCGGTAGCCGGTGTCGGCACTCAGGGCATATTCACCAACAACGAAGCGCGCGGCATCACAATGGTGGCGCACTCGAATATCATAGGCGTTTCAGCCTACACGGTGTTGTCGGGTTATGCCGCGGCCATCGGAAACGAGTACTTCTTTGAGCGAAACACATGCGTGCGTGCATCTGCGATCTACACAGGCATCGATAATATCCCGTGGATCACTGGCTCAGGCGCGTTGGCGACAATCCATTCAACGAAGAACATCGCTGCCGCTTTCACGCAAAACGACTCCACTTTTGTTTCATCGGGCGATGTTGTCTCCGATCCGCGTATTGGTTCAGCCACCCCATATACAAGTGTTTTTGCGGGCCCGTTCACCACGGATGGCGAAGGCCGCACGGCCTACAATTTGAACAACACAGGGATGAACAGCCAGGCTGATTTCCGCGCCGAAATGAGCGCGATATTCACACCGATTGGCGATGCCATTGGCGCAGGTGCGCCCGATGTAGCGATGTGGCCGGTGTGATCTAGAAAACCACCAGGTGTCGGCCAAAAGGCCG
>JBNKQT010000421.1:0-8660 GCA_050297115.1 Ensifer sp.
CGGCAAAGCCATGGGCGGACAGCCCACCAAAAAGGTGAAAACCACGGTCAAGGAATCCTATTCAGACTTGATCAATGACGAGTCGGAAAAACTGATCGACAGCGACCAGATCAACCGCGAAGCGCTGAAACTGGTTGAAAATGACGGCATCGTCTTTCTTGATGAAATCGACAAGATTGCCGCCGGTGACGGCCGCATGGGGGCCGGTGTTTCACGCGAAGGCGTGCAGCGTGACTTGCTGCCACTGGTTGAAGGCACGACTGTTGCCACCAAATACGGCCCGGTGAAAACCGACCATATCCTGTTCATCGCATCCGGTGCATTCCACGTCTCAAAGCCGTCTGACCTTCTGCCTGAACTTCAGGGCCGCCTGCCGATCCGCGTGGAACTGAAGGCGCTGACCAAGGAAGACTTCCGCCGTATTCTGACCGAAACGGAGGCAAGCCTGATCCGCCAATACAAGGCGCTGATGGGAACCGAGGGTATTAATCTTGATTTTACCGAGGATGCAATTGATGCACTCGCCGATGTTGCCGTGCATCTCAACGGCAGCGTAGAGAACATCGGGGCCCGTCGCCTGCAAACAGTGATGGAGCGTGTTCTTGATGAAATCTCCTTCACTGCACCTGATCGTGATGGTGAGGAAATCCTGATTGATTCCGATTATGTGCACAAATCCGTCGGTGAGCTTGCCGCCGATACCGACCTGTCACGCTATATACTGTGACTTGGAACGCGCATGAGCGATCAATTTTGGGTTAGTTACAACCAAATTGGCCTGCCGGTTCTCGACACCGGCGGACCTTTTTCATAAAAGCGGTATGAATGAGATTCCCTGAAACGGGGTGGAATAAAAAATTCCAGTTCGGGAACATAAAACACGGTTGAGCGCCGTTATCCCCGTGACAAAGATTTGCGGAGAGACTTGTGAAATTCATGCGGTCAAAATTCGTGGCGCTTCTGGCTGTCGGGCTCGTTGCATTTTC
This sequence comes from Ensifer sp., assembly GCA_050297115.1. Classification (GTDB taxonomy): domain Bacteria; phylum Pseudomonadota; class Alphaproteobacteria; order Rhizobiales; family Rhizobiaceae; genus Ensifer_A. Next base: position 987 of record JBNKQT010000421.1, read on the forward strand.
GAGTGCGCAGGCGGCCAAGGTGCGTGTTGTGCCCGAGGGCAACCGGTCGGCCTCCCAGCCCAGTGTGCCGGGTGCATCGCACCGTCGCACCAAGGCAGGCAAGACAACCTTTGATGCGAAATACGAAAAGGTTGTCGAATTGCTTGCCAATGACCGCAAGCTGGTTTCGAAGATCAAGTCCATTTCGAAAACCTACGGCATCGATCCAATTCACATGATTGGCGCCATTGTTGGCGAGCACACCTACAATGTGGATGCATACGACCGGCTGCAATCCTACTACATCAAGGCTGCCGCATATGCAGGTGACCGTTTTCGTTTCGCTTATGATGGCGAAAAGGTTACCGACTTTGTTGAACGTCCTCAATTTGAGGTTTGCGCGGATAAGAAGGGTTCTTATGCGCTATGGACATGCCGCGAGGCGGTCTGGGAGGCTAAATTCAGGGGCCGCAGTGTCGATGGCAAGATTTTCCCCAATGACCGTTTCAGCAAGATCTTTTTCCAGCCCTTTTATGCCGGGCAGACTTTTGGCATAGGTCAGATCAATCCGCTAACTGCACTCGGGTTAACGGATATGGTGGCCAAAAAATCCGGCTATCGGAAACTGGACGAAAACCGTGCCAATGACGTCTATAAGGCGATCATGAATCCCGATATTTCGCTTGCCTATATGGCGGCGGCCATCCGCAAGTCCATTGATGTCTATCGCGACATCGCCGGGATGGATATTTCGAAAAATCCAGGCCTCACGGCTACACTCTATAATCTCGGCAATCCTCATGTGCGCGCCGCAGAGCTTGCAGCCAAAAACAAGCGTCGTTCGAGCCCTATCTGGCCGCGTGAGAATTATTACGGCTGGCTGATCAATGACAGGCTGGATGAGCTTGAAGACTTGCTTTGAATGACCATATTCGATGGTGAGCGTCAGCGGAGCACCTGAAAATATGGACCAGGGTATCGTTCACTTTGAGCCACCGGCGCCTGTGCCGCGCACTACGCCGCCTAGCGCGCTTGAAGTGATACGGGTGACCATGCGCAACCCGATCGAGCTGTGGGGTGAGCCAAGCTACAACGAGCCGGTTATTCAGGCGAAATTTTTCGGCCAACTGCTCACAGTTGCCAACCATCCAAACTTTGTTCGCCATGTGCTGGTTGAAAATGCTGCCAATTATGGCATGCAGCGGGTGCGCCAACTGGTTTTGAAACCCATCCTGCGTGAGGGCTTGCTGACCGCAGAGGGTGATAACTGGAAACGCAGCCGCAAGGCGATGGCTCCGGTGTTTACGCCGCGGCACGCGCGCGGATTTGCCAATCAGATGCTGAAAAAGTGTGAGGCTTTCGCCGACCGGCTCGAAGAGTGCGCTCAAAGAGAGGACGAGGTCAACGCATCTGCCGCCATGACCCAGCTGACCTATGAAGTGCTGGCCGAGACATTGTTCTCAGGTGATATCGCGGAAAGCGGCGGTGATCTGGATGAACTGATCGGCAACCTGCTCAAGACGATGGGGCGGGTTGACCCTATGGATCTTATTCAAGCACCCAGTTGGGTTCCGAGGTTCCTGCGGATGCGTGGCCTGAAGACACTGCGCATTTTTCGAGACATGGTTGCCCGCACAATGGATCAGCGCAAAGCTGCCATTGCAGAAGGCAAAAACGTCCCGGATGACTTCCTGACGCTTTTGCTTGGCCTTGAAGGTGAGGCGGGCCTGAGCCGCGATGAAATCGAGGATAATATTCTCACATTCATTGGTGCAGGCCATGAAACAACGGCGCGCGCTTTGGGCTGGACGCTTTATTGTCTGGCTGGCAGCCCGCATTTCCGCTCATTGGTCGAGGAAGAAATCGATCGCGTTATTGAAACTGGCGCAGACCCTGTAGAATGGCTGGAGCTAATGCCGCATACGCGTGCTGCTTTTGAAGAGGCAATGCGGCTTTATCCCCCAGCCTCCAATATCGGGCGCGCCCCGCTGAAAGATGATAGCTGGACTGACGAAAACGGCAAACGCTACGATTTGCCAGCTGGCGAGGCTGTTGTGGTTTTGCCTTGGGTTTTACATCGCCACAATCTTTATTGGGAGCATCCGAGACAGTATAGGCCAGAGCGTTTTCTGCCTGGAAATCGCGAAAAGATTGACCGTTTCCAATACCTGCCCTTTGGGGCAGGTCCACGCATTTGCATAGGCTCGACCTTTGCATTGCAGGAGGCTGTTATCGCGCTTGCGGTTCTTCTCGCGCGCTTCCGGTTTGATATGACGGAAAACACAAAACCGTGGCCCGTGCAGCGCCTGACCGTGCAGCCTGCTGGTGGACTGCCCCTGCGCGTCAGCAAACGTTCCAGATGAACCTCAGCGCTCCTCTGGCTGCGCGGGGGATGCCTGTTGTGGTCCTTCAGGCAAATAGAGTTTGCTTGTCACAGAGCATGCTATTTCACCGGGTTTGTCGCAAAGCTTGTGCAGCAAAATTGCGCTACTCTGCTGGTTGTCCCAGATCACCTGAACGGCAACGGTTTTGGCCGTGCCGGGCTCCAAGATGACGTAGTTGAAGCGGTCGTCGTCCATCAATTCCGTTGGCAGATAGGGATTACATTTGCCAACGGGAAAGCGCTGATCAAGTGCCGCGGAATTGATGGAATAGCGGATTTCGCTCAAATGGCACCGCATAGATTGAAGCTGAACGAAGCTGATAATCTGGCGTTCAGGCTCGGCCAGAAAATAAATCCACCCATGGGTTTCATAATTATCGAGCCATGTCTTCATTTCCTCGCGGCTTGGCACATGCACATATTCCGCATCATCTGCTTGTGCAGTCATGCCGAGCAACGAGAAGAAAAACGTCAAAAGGACCGGTTTTTTACCGGCCACTGTCCGCTGCTCCCGGGGCTGCTTCATTGGCATCCGGCTTCTTGATAGTTTCGATGGTTGAACAAGTTGACTCGCCCACATTTTCGCAAGGCTTGTAAACAACGATTTCGCTGCCCGCACCATCATCCCAAAGAACCTGCACCGCGACAGTTTTGGCTTCGCCCAGTGGCAGGGTGAGATAGATATATTCAGGTCCATCGGGTAGGTTGAATGGAAGCTGCGGGTCGCACTCGCCCAGGGGGAATTCCTTGTCCAGAGCGTCGGAATTAATCGAGTAGCGGATTGCAGATAGCCTGCAATGCATCGTTTGGAGGGCTGTGAAGTAAATAAGCTGTTTGCCACTGTAGTTTCGAAATACAACCCAGCCGGAATCCTTGTTGGCATCCAGCATGGCCCGGTAGATGGAAACATCAGGTATTTTCTTCTTGTACTCGTCATCTGCGTGGGAAACTGGTGCAGCCATGCAAAGTGCTGATGCACCGATGATTGCAGTTCTGGTGAGTATTGCCAACGGTCTGATCATTGCTTAAGCCCATTTCATCATAATATTCACTGCGATATTGCCGGGATTGAGAATTGCCGAATTCCTGCAGAAAGACTTCGCACAAATAGTAAGCGGATTGTCACGTGACGAAAACCCTCTTCCTCGGCATTGATACAGGCGGGACGTATACCGACGCTGTTTTATTCTCCGAATCTGATGGCGTGGTTTCCAAGGCCAAAGCGCTGACGACAAGGCACAATCTTGCCGAAGGGATTGCCAACGCGGCTGATGCCGTGCTGGCAAATGCGGCGGCTGATCCAAGCCAGATCAAGCTGGTTTCGCTTTCCACAACGCTGGCAACCAATGCACTTGTAGAAGGGCAGGGGCAACGCGCAGCACTCGTGATGATCGGTTTTCAGGAGGCTGACTTAAAACGCGATGGTTTGGCGGATGCGGCCAAGTCGGGGCCTTTGATCCTGCTGCCGGGTGGGCACAATGTACATGGGCACGAAACGCTGCTGGAGACAGAAACCCTGGAAGCAGCCTTGCCTGAATTGGCAAAGGAAGTTTCGGCGTTTGCCGTTGCAGGATTTTTCGCAGTTCGCAACCCCTCGCACGAGCTGAGGGTGCGCGATATGATTGTTGAGAAAACAGGCCTTCCGGTTACCTGCAGCCACGACCTTTCGTCGCGGCTTGGTGGGCCGCGCCGTGCACTCACCACACTTCTGAATGCCCGCCTTGTGGGCATGATCAGCAACCTGACCTGCGCCTGCGAATCGTATCTGCGGGAGCGCGGAATTGTTGCGCCTTTGATGGTGGTGCGTGGTGACGGTGCTCTCATTTCCTCTGCCGAGGCAAGATTGCGCCCGATTGAGACAATCCTTTCCGGTCCGGCGGCAAGTCTGGCTGGGGCGCAATTCCTCTCCGGCTTGCAGGATGCTGTTGTAAGTGACATTGGCGGCACGACAACGGATGTGGCCATTTTGGAAGATGGCAGACCCAAGATTGACCCCGAAGGCGCCATGGTGGGTGGCCATCGCACCATGGTGGAAGCGGTTGCCATGCGCACCTTTGGTCTTGGCGGGGATTCCGAGGTTCATATCAATCTGAACCGGCTGAATCCGGATATCCAGCTTGGGCCCCGCCGTGTTCTGCCATTGAGTTTGATAGGCGCGCGTTTCCCTGAAATGGTGATCCCCGTTCTGGAAGTGCAGCTGAAAACGCAGCGAACGGAAATGCATCATGGTCTTTTCGCTATTCGCACCGGGCTGCCGGATGCAATGGCCGCAGGCTTGGCGCAAAACGAAGCGTCGCTCTATGAGCGTATCACCGACAAACCCCAGCCCCTTGCCAAGCTTCTGACTTCAAGGCTGCAAAGTGCAGCACTTGACCAATTGGCAGCCCGTGGTCTGGTCCACATTTGTGGCATTACACCGTCCGATGCGCTTCATGTTCTAGGCCGTCAGGAACAATGGAACAGGGAGGCATCCGAGCTTGGGTTGAAAATTGCCGCACGCCAGAGAGCTGGAAATGGCAGAGCGGTGGCTGAAAACCCGGCGGAGCTGGCTACAATGATTGTGGCGCGCCTGACCCGCCAGTCATCGCACGCCATATTGGAGGCATGTCTTTCCGATGATGGCGAGGCGGAAATCGACCCAGTCAAATCACGCGCCATTGCCAAGGCGCTGGATCGCGCCAACGGCGTGGTGCAATTGTCCCTTTCTCTCGACAGGCCGTTGATCGGCCTTGGAGCCTCGGCCCCGGTTTATTATCCGGCAATTGCCGAGGAACTTTCAGCAACATCTGTGATCCCTGATCATGCCGATGTTGCCAATGCCGTTGGTGCTGTAGCCGGGCAGGTGCGTGAAACGGTGACGGTGTTTCTGACTTGCCCGGACGAAGGCTTGTTTATGCTGAACGGCTCCGGCGATACCGAGCGATTTGTAGATGAAGGTGAAGCGATAAAGGCTGCCCGTACGCGCGCCGAAAATGCTGCGCGTGCTTTGGCCGAACGCAGCGGCGTTGCCGAGCCAGTCATTGTACTTGAAGAAGAAGTGGATGCGGCTGAAATCGAAAGTCAGCGCAAACTCATCGAGATGCGCATCAGGGCAATCGCCAGCGGACGCCCGCGAATCGCGGATTGATTATTTCCACTTTGGAGAAAATCTTTGCAATTTTTGCCGCATTGACCAAGTGCTTGTTCTGCGGGACATTGCGGCCAATGAAATTCAGGTTCCGGCCAATGGGAGAAACAACATGGCGATGATCGAAAAATACGGTCTGCAGATTGATGCGCAATTGCACGACTTTCTGGTGAACGAAGCACTGCCGGGAACGGGTGTGGATGCTGAAAGCTATTTCAAGGCCATTGCCGCGATCTTTACCGACCTGACACCGAAGAATCGCACACTTTTGGAAAAGCGTGATGCCATGCAGGCCAAACTGGATGCCTGGTACAAGAAAAACGGCGCACCGTCTGATTTGGAAGCCTACACGGCTTTCCTCAAGGAAATCGGCTATATTGTTCCTGAAGGCGACGACTTCCAGATTTCGACTGAGAATGTTGATCCGGAAATTGCTGAAATTGCTGGCCCGCAGCTTGTCGTTCCGGTTTCCAATGCCCGTTATGCCCTGAATGCTGCCAATGCGCGCTGGGGTTCGCTTTATGATGCGCTTTATGGCACGGACGCGCTGGGCGACCTGCCGAAAGCCGGTGGTTATGATCCTGAGCGCGGCGAGAAGGTGATTGCCTGGGCACGCAATTTCCTCGACCAGTCAGCTCCGCTGGATGGCGAAAGCTGGGGTGTTGCCCAGGGCTTTGCCATCAAGGATGGCGCTTTGGTGGTGAACACGCCGAATGGCACAACATCGCTGGTTGATGCCGCACATTTTGCCGGTTTCAGGGGTGAGGAAGATGCCCCGACAGCTGTCGTCCTGACCAAGAACAATCTTTATCTGATCATCGAGATTGATCCTCAATCTCCGATTGGCAAATCCGACCCTGCAGGCATTGCCGATGTGAAGCTGGAATCGGCAATCACCACGATTATGGACTGCGAAGACTCCGTTGCCGCAGTGGATGCAGAAGACAAGGTCGGCGTTTACCGCAATTGGCTTGGCCTTATGAGGGGCGACCTGACAGAAGAGGTTTCCAAGGGCGGCAAGACCTTTACCCGTGCCTTGAATGCGGATGTTGAGTTCAAGGGCCCACGCGGTGAAGCCGAATCGCTTCCCGGCCGTTCTTTGATGCTGGTGCGCAATGTGGGACACCTCATGACCAACCCGGCCATTCTCGATGCTGACGGCAATGAGTTGCCGGAAGGCATTATGGATGCGGTGATCACATCGCTGATTGCCCTGCACGATGTTGGCCCAAATGGTCGCCGTGCCAATTCGCGTCGCGGCTCCATGTATGTAGTGAAGCCGAAAATGCATGGACCGGAGGAAGTAGCCTTTGCCTGCGAGATATTTGATCGCGCAGAGCAAGCTGTCGGCATGGCGAAGAACACCATGAAAATGGGCATCATGGATGAGGAACGCCGCACGACGGTCAACCTCAAGGAGTGCATCCGCGCTGCTTCTGATCGTGTTGTCTTCATCAATACCGGCTTCCTTGATCGCACCGGTGATGAAATGCACACTTCCATGGAAGCAGGCCCGATGATCCGCAAGGGCGACATGAAGCAGGCCGCCTGGATTTCCGCTTACGAAAACTGGAACGTGGATGTGGGCCTCGAATGCGGCCTGTCTGGCCGTGCCCAGATCGGCAAGGGCATGTGGGCCATGCCGGATTTGATGGAAGCAATGCTGGAACAGAAGATCGGCCACCCGAAGGCTGGTGCAAACACTGCCTGGGTGCCCTCGCCAACAGCAGCCACGCTGCATGCAACGCATTACCATGCCGTCGATGTTCTGGAAGTGCAAAACAGCCTTCGCGCGCGTGAAAAGGCTAAGCTTTCCGATATTCTCTCCGTTCCGGTTGCAGTTCGTCCCAACTGGGCACCGGAGGAAATTCAAGCAGAGCTGGACAACAATTCGCAAGGCATTCTGGGTTACGTGGTTCGCTGGATCGATCAGGGTGTCGGTTGCTCCAAGGTGCCGGATATCAACGATATCGGCTTGATGGAAGACCGCGCGACCTTGCGCATTTCCTCGCAACACATGGCCAACTGGCTGCATCATGGTGTTGTGTCGGAAGAGCAGATTGTAGAGACCATGAAGCGCATGGCGGGCGTCGTTGATCAGCAGAATGCAGGTGACCCGGCCTACCGGCCGATGGCAGGCAATTACGACACATCAATTGCCTTCCAGGCAGCGCTCGAACTGGTG
>JBNKQT010000422.1:0-3045 GCA_050297115.1 Ensifer sp.
TGGATCGGCTTTTCCGACTGGAACCTGGCATCGTTGACGGGCCGCCAGTTCAACGGGCTGGATAATGTAAGAAGCATGATTGCTGACCCCTTCTACCTCAACGCGCTTCTCAATATGGTTTATTACTGTCTTGCGATTGCCGTTGAATATGCGATTGCATTCGGGCTGGCGCTCTTGCTCAATCAGGAAATTGTGGTACGCAAATTTTGGCGCGTAACGTTTTTGATGCCGCTCATGCTTTCGCCCGTTGCGGTCAGTTGGATGGTCGGCAAATCCATGTTGGAAAACCGTTTCGGCCCAATTGCGCGATTTGCCCGCTGGTTGGGCATAGACAATCCGTCCTTCTTTGGCGATCCGTTAACGGCCAAATTCACCATCATGATCATGGATGCGTGGACGTTCATTCCCTTCATGATGATTATGTTGCTGGCTGGACTGCAGGCGCTGCCTAAAGAAGTGCTGGAGGCAGCCTCTGTGGATGGTGCCACGAAGTGGCAGCGTTTCTGGAAGGTCATTTTCCCGCTCATGCTGCCAGTCTCGGTGACGGCTGTTATGATCCGCATCATTTTCAAGTTGAAGCTCGCCGACATTGTTATCACGGTGACGGCGGGTGGTCCCGGAGGGGCGACGGACTCGGTGACAAGCTTCATCTATCGTGAATATCGAGATCGCTCCAATGTAGGCTACGGCACATTGCTGGCGCTGGTCTATCTCGTGCTCATCGTGATCGGTATGACACTTCTTATGAAAGTATCTGACCGCATCGTGCAGCGAATGACAGGAAGACTGTAATGGTTTTGGTGGATATGGAAAAATATGATCGAGCCCGGCGTATGCGCTGGTTGGGTATGCGGGTTCTGGTCTATGGTCTTCTTATCGTTTGGGCGATTGTTTGTTTTGCGCCAATTTTCTGGACGCTTTCGACCTCATTCAAAACAGCACCGGATGTGATGCGTGGTAACATGGTGCCGTGGTGGAACTACACGCCAAACTGGCTTGGCTGGCGTTCGCTTGGCTTATCACCTGATACGATTTTTGAAACATCAACCGTGCGCGAGGAGTTCATGCGCCGGTTTTGGAACAGCGTGATTATTTCGGGGACGTCCTCCGCCTTGGCCGTTTTTCTCGGCACATTGGCCGCTTACGGTCTCAGTCGCTTTTCTTATAAATTCGGCTTTATGCGTAATTCCGATATTTCGTTCTTCTTCCTGTCGCAGCTCATAATGCCGCCTGTCGTGCTCGCCCTGCCTTTTCTTGTCCTGTACAAAGAGCTGGCGCTGCTCGACACTTATATTGGCATGATTGCCGTTTATACGCTCATGGTTCTGCCCATTGTCGTGTGGATCATGCGCGATCAGTTTGCCACCGTGCCTGTGGAGTTGGAAGAAGCCGCCCTTGTGGACGGCCTTTCTATCTGGGGGGCGTTTTCGCGCATCATCGTGCCGCTAGTTTTGCCGGGCATGGTAGCGGCATTCATTCTGGCGCTCATTCTGTGCTGGAATGAATATTTCTTCGCAGCCCTTTTGACCTCCACCAATACCAATACTCTTCCGGTGATGATTGCCAGCCAGACGGGTAGTCAGGGTATTAACTGGTGGTCTATGGCAGCGCTGTCCTCAGCCGGTATCCTGCCGCTTGTCTTTGTCGGCGTTCTGCTTGAAAAGCACATTATCGCTGGCATGACAGCTGGAGCGGTGAAATAGCAGGTAGAACAAGACCGGAGCCCTCATGCGCAAAATGCCCACAGTTAAAGATGTCGCGGTTCGAGCAGGCGTTTCTGTGGGGACGGTCTCGCGGGTGCTTTCCGACGAGGTTGCCGTTAAACCCATTCTACGCGAACGGGTAAATCAAGCCATTCAATCGTTGGGCTATCGGCCTAATGTCACAGCGCGTGCACTGCGCACCCGCACGACCGACGTGATTGGCCTGATTGTTCCCGATATTACCAACCCGTTTTTTGCGCAACTGGCAGCGAGTGTGGAACGCGCCGCGGGCGATGGCAAGCATACCGTTATGCTAGCAACGTCTCATGAAGATCCGAAAGCGGAAAACAACCACATTCAGGCCTTTCTGGATCGCTCGGTGCGGGGCATTATCATTGTAGCATCCAAGGGCAACTCGAATATGCGTATTGATGCGCACATACCAGTGATTTCGCTTGACCGTCGATTAGGCAAATTTCCGCTCGTTTCAGTTGATCATATGCATGCTGCGGCGTTGGTGGCTGATCATCTTTATGAATTAGGGCATCGCAAGATTGCTTATGTTGCGGGCCCGCGAGAAACAACGGCTGGCCGCATGCGTCAGGAAGGTTTTATAAACCGTATCAATGAGTTGAACGCAGGTGGCGATGCGATGGAAACCGAAGTCGTTCCGGGTCGGTTTGATTATGAATCCGGGGAGCAGGCAGCGCGCGCATTGCTGGAGCGTGCACCGGACAAACGCCCAACGGCGATAGCAGCTGCTAGTGACCAACAAGCCATCGGCGCTTTGCGTGTAGCGCGTGACTTCAAGGTGGATGTTCCAGGCGAGCTTTCTGTCACAGGTTTTGACGATATTTCGCTGGCCAATCTGGTGGTGCCGCGTCTCACAACGGTGCGCCAACCAACCGATGAGCTTGCCAAACGCGCCGTTACGCGCCTTCTAAATCCAACGCTCCCGTCTTCTGATGAAACCGTAGAATGCACACTTGTGGTGCGCGGTTCAACAGGGCCAGCAAGACCAACGTGACAGATGGCAGGGTAAACCGAAAACAAATCGAGGGAAGGAAACAACAATGTTAAAGGGAATTCGACCTGAGCTGAACGGTGCCATTCTTGAGGCGCTTTGCACGATGGGACACGGCGATACGCTGGTGATTGCGGATGCGAACTTTCCGTCCGATGCGATTGCCCGTCAGACGCGCATCGGTAAGCTGCTGACGATGGAAAATATTCCCGCGCCGCAGGCTATTGAAGCCATTTTGTCCGTCTTCCCTCTTGATACACCCGTGCAGCCCTCCGTTGGCCGTATGGAGGTGATGGGCGCTCCGAATGAAATTCCTGA
>JBNKQT010000423.1:0-3150 GCA_050297115.1 Ensifer sp.
CGTCATCAATGCCATTTTCACGCAGCTGGCTTCGAACAGGATGATCCATCGGCAAATCGAAAACGGCAATCACCTGCCCCTTGTCCTGCCCATGGCGCACAAGGCCGCCATCACCGCGCCCACCGATCGCAAGCGAGAGACTATCCAGCAAAATGGATTTGCCCGCGCCGGTCTCGCCGGTCAGCACAGACAGGCCGGGGCTGAATTCAAGATCAAGCCGATCGATCAGAACGATATCGCGGATCGACAACTGGGCGAGCATAGGGTTCTACCACGCAATCGGTTTCACAGGTCCGAAGCGCCTGTAAAGCACAAACGGAGTGATTCCTGCTATTAGCATGGCAAACGCTGCGTTACACCCTGAACTTGGAGACTGGGGGCCCGTTTTCAACGATCAAATGCGCCCGCAAATCCCATCAGGTCTCCTCACCAAGAATAAGTTTCTTGGTCGCACGTGAGATCCATGATCCGCGATTTTCACGTGGCTCAAGACCATTGGTCTTCAGAAGTTTATAGGAATCTGCATACCACTGGCTGTCAGGATAGTTGGCGCCCAACACAGCAGCCGCTGTTTCCGCTTCCGTTGTCAGACCAAGCGCAAAATAGCTTTCAACCAAACGGGCCAGCGCTTCTTCAATCTGATTGGTCGACTGATAGTTTTCCACGACGTTCCTATAACGCGAAATGGCCGCCAGATATTCGCGGCGCTCCTGATAGTAACGACCAACCTGCATTTCCTTGCCTGCCAGCTGATCCTTTGCCATTCGGATCTTTTCGCGCGCATCGGGCGCATATTCAGAATCAGGATATTCCTCAACCAGCTTGCTCATCACCTCCACCGTTTTAACGGAGTAGGTCTGGTCTTGCGTCACATCACGAATTTTCTTGGCATAGGAAAGACCAAGCAGATATTGCGCATAGTCTGAATCTTCCGACTGCGGATAAAGAGAGAGATAGCGCCGAGCCGCCGTAGCGGAATCGTCATACTGGCCCATGCGGTAGCGAACGAAAGAGCTCATAACCAGCCCTTTGCGCGAATATTCCGAAAAAGGATGGTATTTATCAATCGCCTGGAACTTGTTGTCCGCTTCCTTAAGCTTGCCGGCGTTCAGGTTTGCAAGGCCCTGGTTGTAAAGCATTTCCGGCGGGTCAGACTGAAGACCAAGCTTAGTAATGTCCATGTCGGGATCGCTATTGCAGGCCGCAAGCGCAAACCCCATGAGCCCGAGCGTGAGCGCCACGCATACAGACCGAACACTTTTACCCATTGCAAACACCTGCGCCATTTCCATGCCTAATTCACTTTCGCGGGCATCTGAATGTGCCCGGTTGGCGTTTCTATCCTCAAAACCAAGGTTTGAGCAACGCCATGATACCGTATTGGCGCAAATTTATGGCACACCAACGAGAATTGTGTCCGTATATGAAGAAATGTTCAGGCTCAAGCCATCCAGGGTGAGAATTCAGGCGCATTCACGGCAATGAATTCACGGGGTGCAACCCGAGAAGCAGCCGCAGGCGCTTCAACCACTTCATAAGCAGAACGGTTGTTCAAAAGTGCCTTGAGTGCCAAAGCATTCAAACGGTGTCCACCGCGGTAGGAACGGTAGCAACCAATGAACTGTGCGCCAGCCAGTGAAAGGTCACCCACCGCATCAAGCGTTTTGTGACGAACAAACTCGTCAACCGGATAACGCAGCCCTTCAACGTTGATCACCTTGTGATCATCGGAAATGACCACTGAGTTTTCCAACGACGAACCGAGCGCAAGACCGGCAGCCCAAAGCTTTTCCACGTCACGCATAAAACCGAATGTGCGTGCGCGCGACAATTCGCGCTTGAATGTTTCCGCTGTCAACGCGCCTTCCCAATGCTGGCGACCGATCAATGGTGTGTCATATTCAACATCCACCTCGAAGCGGGTCCCGTCGTATGGAAGGAATTCCGCCCAGGAGTCACCTTCGGAAACGCGCACACGCTGGGTAACACGGATATAACGGCGCTTCACGCCAAGCGAACGAATACCGACATTTTCGATCTCGTCGATATAGATGGCGGAACTGCCGTCAAGAACCGGAATTTCCTCGCCAGTCACTTCAACGAGCACATTGTCGATACCAAGCGCGTAAAGCGCTGCCATCAAATGCTCGATCATCGCGACAGAGTTTTCACGGGAGAAGCCAAGCATGGTGCAGTGGTTTGTACCACCAACTTCAGAGACAGCTGCCTTCATTTCCGTGTAGGAGCCATCCTCATGCATACGTCGGAATACTACGCCGCTGCCTGCATCTGCCGGGTGCAAGGTTACACTCACATCACCACCGCCATGCACGCCAACACCGTTCAAGGTAAAGGGTCTGGCAATCGTGTTTTGGAAGCCCAGGAAGTCAACAGTCATCAGTTCGCCTGCATCTATTTCGTCGCACATGACCCGGCATGCTTGGGAAAAGCCAGTATCACGCAAAATTTCATTAGCGTCCCCGCAAGCTCACCAACCCGCCGATTGATGAGTGGAAATATCCAGCACTTGCATTGAAGCCTTGGCCTGTCCGCCACAGCTGAATCTTTCACCTAAAAGATATAGACGTGCACAGCACAATCCAAATCACTGTTTCTTACGCTTTGTAACGGAATCAATTTTGATATTTTACGCAAATAAAACAAAAGGATGCCCCGAATTTCTTCGGGGCATCCTAAAAGGTTTGTTACAATTTGATTAGCTTGATTGGCGGCGCAAGAAGGCCGGAATTTCAAGTTCGTCCTCTGCCTGCGGCTGACGTGGCTGGGCAGACTGGCGACCGTGATCGTCAAGCTGACCGCGACGCGGTGCATAAAGGCTGGCTTCCGGTGAAAGCGAACGGCGCTGCTGTGATGCCGCAGACGGTGCTGATGCGGTCATATCAGAATCTGCTTCTTCCTCCTTGCGACCGAGCGACGTCGTCAGACGCTTGAGAAGACCCATCGGTCCACGCTCGTCATTGGCGCCATGCAGATCGGATGCGCGGCTCTCAATTTCCGCACGGACCACAGGCGGAAAATCTTCCACCTTCGGCATACGAACAGGCTCAGGGTTGAGATCAACCTCAGGCATTGCCGGTGTATCCTCAACCTTCATTTCCGCGGCAGGCGCAGGCTTGTCTTCCTTCACAG
>JBNKQT010000424.1:0-11710 GCA_050297115.1 Ensifer sp.
GTTCCAGAACCATGCGGCCGATTTTGGCGAGCAGGCGGCCGCGCTCGAAGGCGGGCATCTTGCCCCAGTCGCCGGTGAGTGCTTCGCGGGCGGCGGCAACGGCAGCGTCCACGTCCTGCGCTGTGCCGCGTGCAATTGCGCCAATCTCCGTGCCGTCAGACGGGTTTTCCAGCGGCAGTTTTTCCTTGCCATAAGGCTCCACCCATTGGCTGCCGATGAAGCATTTGTCTGTTGGGAACCAGGGTTTGATCATGGGTCGTTTCCTCTTGCGTTTTTCGTCCCCTCTCCCCGTATTGCGGGGAGAGGGCTAGGGTGAGGGGCATCTATCAAACTTGCCACCTTTGCGAAGGTGGCGGATTCGTGCAAGGCCCCTCATCCGACCCTTCGGGCCACCTTCTCCCCGCAAGGCGGGGAGAAGGGTAGTTTCGTTTCCCTTGCCTGCACTGACCGCACATCCGCGAGGACCGTGCGGTTCCCGACCGGCAGGTATCTTTATCGCCCCCTCTCCCCGCGTTGCGGGGTGAGGGGCATTAATGAAACCATCAGCCTCTCCAAATCTGGCGGAGTCATGTCTGCCCCTCCTCCGCCCTTCGGGCACCTTCTCCCCGCAGCGCGGGGAGAAGGACTATTCATCACCCCGCCCTCGCCTTCAGCGCCGCCTCCAGATTGGGCGTCGCGGCGATCAGCTGGCGGGTGTATTCGTGTTGCGGGTTTTGGAAGACTGCTTCGGTTTCCCCCTCCTCCACGATCTCGCCGGACTTCATCACAAGCACACGATCAGTGATGGCGCGCACCACCGAAAGGTCGTGGGAGATGAAGAGGTAGGAGAGGTCGAGGTGGTCGGAGAGGTTGGCGAGCAGATCGAGAATTTGGGCGCGGATGGAGACATCCAGCGCCGAGACGGCTTCGTCCAGAACGATGAGTGACGGGTGGATGATGAGCGCGCGGGCAATGGCGATGCGCTGGCGCTGGCCGCCGGAAAATTCGTGGATATATTTGTCGGCATCGGAGATGTTGAGGCCCACATTTTCCAAAGCCTCGGCGATGCGGTTTTCGCGGGCTTTGCCTTCCGGCGCTTGCCCGCCCAGCAGATGGAATGGCTCGGTGATGAGGCGGCGGACGCGGTGGCGCGGGTTGAACGAGCCATAGGGATCCTGGAACACGACCTGCATTTTGCGGCGCGCAGCGAGGCTTGCCCCTGCCCCGTGGCTGACCGGTTCGCCGTCGATGTGGATCGATCCGCCCTGTGGGGATTCGAGTGCGAGAATGGCGCGCGCCAGCGTGGATTTTCCGCAGCCGCTTTCGCCCACAAGGCCAATATTTTCGCCACGATGGATGGTGAGGTTTACGCCCTTCACGGCGCGGAAAACACCCGGTGGCTTGAAGAGTGAGGTGCGCGGCAGCGCGTAATCGCGGATGAGATTTTCGACCTTCAGCACCGGGGTCTGGTCTTCCAGAATGGTCGGCGCATTGCGCGGCGGCTGGTGGCTGGTGGCTTCCAGCAAGGCTTTGGAATAGGGTTCGCGCATGCCGTGGAAGAGCTGCAGCGTCTCTCCGCGCTCGATCACTTCGCCGGTTTTCATGATGGCGATTTTGTCAGCGATTCCAGCCACTACCGCCAGGTCGTGGGTAATCAGAATCAAGCCCATATCGTCTTCTTCAACCAATGTTTTTAGAAGCGCCAATATCTGGGCCTGTGTGGTTACATCGAGTGCCGTGGTGGGTTCGTCGGCAATCAGCAGCTTGGGTTTCAAGGCAATGGCCATGGCGATCACCACGCGCTGGCGCTGGCCGCCGGAAAGCTCGTGCGGGTAGCGGGTGAGCGGAAAACGATCCTCGGGCAGGCCGACGCGGTTTAGCGTTTCGCGTGCGATTGCAAAGGCTTCGCGCTTGCCCTTGTCAGAGTGAATCAGGATGGTTTCGGCCACCTGCTCGCCAATGGTTTTGAGCGGGTTCAGCGCCGTCATCGGCTCCTGAAAGATCATGCCGATGTCGCGACCGCGTACGTGGCACATGTCGCGCTCGGTTTTGGTCAGCAGCTCTTCGCCATTCAGTTTGATGGAGCCTGTCACTTCAGCGGCATGGGGCAAAAGCTGCATCACCGAGAGTGCGGTCATGGATTTGCCCGAACCGCTTTCGCCGATCACACCGAGGATTTCACCGTGAGCAACGTCGAGATCGATGTCTTTCAGAATTTCCGTGTGGTGGATGGTGAGTTGCAGGTCTTTGATTTGAAGGAGCGTCACTGGCGGCTCCTTTCCACAGGAGTCCGCTGCGCGTGGTCTTCTCCCCTTGGGGAGAAGTGCCGAACACCGTGAGGCGATGAGGGGTTCTCATTCGCGGTCCGGAAAGAACCCCTCATCCGCCCTGTCGGGCACCTTCTCCCCAGGGGGAGAAGGAAGATGGAGCGCATGTCCTTCACTGGCGGCTCCTTCTCAGTTTCGGGTCAAACACATCGCGCAACCCATCGCCCATCAGGTTCAGCCCCAGCACGGTGAGCAGGATGGCGAAGCCGGGGAAGAGCGCAATGTGGGGGGCAAGGGAAATGAGCGTTTGCGCATCGGCCAGCATGCGGCCCCAGCTGGGGATTGGCGGCTGTGCGCCGAGGCCGACATAGGAGAGGCCCGCGTCGGCCAGAATGCCCAGCGAGAACTGAATGGTGCCCTGTACAATCAGCAGGTTCATGATGTTGGGCAGGATGTGTTCGGCGGAAATGCGGGCTGCACTTTTGCCAGCCACGCGCGCTGCCATGATGAAGTCGCGGGTCCAGAGCGAGAGTGCCGCACCGCGTGTGAGGCGGGCGAAAACCGGGATATTGAAAATGCCAATCGCGATGATGGCGTTGACCGCGCCGGGGCCGAAAACGGCGGTGATGAGGATGGCAATCAGCAGCGCGGGGAAGGCAAAGATCAGGTCGTTGCCGCGCATGATCACCTCATCCAGCAGGCTACCTCTACGCGCGGCAGCGGCCAGACCAAGCGGCACGCCGAGTGCCACGCCGATGCCAACGGCAATGATGGCAACTGCGATGGAGGTGCGCGCGCCGACCATGAGCATGGAGAGAATGTCGCGGCCCAGATGATCCGTGCCAAACCAATGTGCGGCACTCGGCCCTTTCAGCTTGGTCGCAATGCTGAGTTCGGCCACACTATAGGGCGTCCAGACGAGTGAAATGAGGGCGGCGGCGACGAAGATGTTGGTCAGCGCGAAGCCCAGCAGGAAGCTGCGCGAACGGAAGGCGGAGCGGATAATGTGTTCCTGCGGTTCCAGCATCGTGTCGCTCATCGTGTGCTCCTGCGCAAACGCGGGTCCACCACGGCATAGGCCAGATCGACGAGGAAGGTGATCATGATGACGGCGAAGACGAGCAGGATGACCACGGATTTCACCGTAATCAGATCGCGCTGGGTGATGCCCTGAAAGATGAGCCGCCCCAGGCCCGGCAGGTAGAACACGTTTTCAATGATAATCGCGCCTGCCAGCAGGAAGGAAAATTGCAGGCCGATAATGGTGACAACCGGGATCAGCGCATTGCGCACCGCATGCCGCCACAGCGTTTGGCTGCGGGTGAGGCCCTTGGCGCGGGCCGAGCGCACATAATCTTCCGACAGCGTGTCGAGGAGTGACGAGCGCATGACGCGAGCGAGGATGGAGGCCTGCGGCAGGGCAAGCGCGAAGGCGGGCAGCAGCAGGCCTTTCAGCGCTATTAAAAAGCCCGCATCCCAGCCGGGAAAACCGCCTGCGGAAAACCAGCGCAATGTGATTGCGAAGAGGAAAACCAGCAGCATCGCAAACCAGAAATTGGGAATGGCGATACCCAATTGCGTGACGCCCATAATGCCGAAATCAGCCGGGCGGTTGCGATTGGCCGCAGCAATAATGCCCGCCGGGAAGGCAATGAGTGTGGAGAGGATGAGCGCGAAAATGGCGAGCGGCAGCGACACCCACAACCGGTCAGCAATCAACTCGCGCACCGGCACCTTATAGGTATAGCTCACGCCAAAATCGCCCTGAACCAGCCCCGCAATCCATTCGAAATACCGCCATAGTGCTGGATCATTCAGCCCCATCTGCTGGCGCAACGCCTCCACGGCTTCCGGCTCGGCATTCAGCCCCATCATATATTGCGCTGGGTCGCCCGGCACGATTTCGAGCAGCACGAAAACGACCACGCTTGCCATGATGAGGCTGATGGCGACAGATGCGAGGCGTTTGAGGATGTAGGCTAGCATCCGGTGCCTCCTCCTTCTGCCTGCATTGCGGGGAGAAGGTGGCCCGAAGGGTCGGATGGGGAGCTTTGAATGAATCCGCCAGCAACGCGGCTGTGGCATGTCTGATGGATGCCCCTCACCCTAGCCCTCTCCCCGCAATGCGGGGAGAGGGGACGAAGCGCCATCGTATGCTCAATTTGCTGCATGAATATGCGGTGAGTGCGGAGCCCCTCCTCGCCCCGCCTGCGGGGAGAGGATAGCAAGCCCCGAGAGGCGAAGCCGATTGGAATGGCGCGCTTGGTGAGGGGGAATTTGAAGGAACGGGGCATGGTGAACGTGCAGCGCATGCCTCTCACCCTAGCCCTCTGTGCATTTTGCCACATCCTGCTCATCGCCGGTCCTTTGGTTGGAAGGCAGGCAGATATGTGAGATCGAACGCGTGCGTTTCCTGCAACTGGCCTTCGCAGGCCATGCGAATCGTGTTCAGCACATTGTCTTTTTCTGAAAAAATCGTGCCATTCCAAAAGCGCAAGACTGACCAGCCCTCTTCTCTCATATAGCGATTACGTGCCTCATCAGCTCCGTCGCGTGCGTGTTGGCTTCCATCCGCTTCAACAACCAGCCGCAGCTCGCGGCAGGCGAAATCTGCGAAATAGGGGCCGATGGGAAATTGCCGAACGAACTTGAAGCCGTTTAGGCGTCTGGCACGCAGTGCGGTCCAGAGTTTTGCCTCTGCCTCGTTTTCCACACCGCGCAAGTCTCTGGCGCGGCGGGTTTTGAATTCATCGGCACTTCTCAATCACGGGTCTCCTGATACCCCTTACAAGACTGACTTTTGCCCCTCACCCCGGCCCTCTCCCCGCACGCGGGGAGAGGGGGAGTTTTTTAGTCCTCCCAATAAACCGCCGTCAGGTCGGTGGCCTGCGTTGGGGCGTCTTTCCACAAGCCCTTGATCTTGGCATTGGCGACTGTGCCGGTGGGGAGTTCGAAGAGGTAGGCATTGACATAGTCTTCGGCGATGCGCTTTTGGGCGGCCTGCAAGAGTTCGGTGCGGGTTGCCGGATCGGTGGCGTTGTTCAGGTCCGCCATGATCTTTTTGAATTCATCGCTGTGGTAGTCGAAGTAATAGTCATCGCGGGCGTAGATGCCGATGTCCATTGGCTCGGTGTGAGACACGATGGTGAGATCGTAGTCCTTGGCCTTGAACGGGCCGGAAAGCCACTGTGCCCATTCCACATTTTCGATATTGGCAGTGATGCCGACTTTAGCGAGTTGGGCTGCGATGATCTCACCGCCGCGACGCGCGTAGGATGGTGGCGGCAGTTTCAGGCTCAGCGTCAGGCCATCGGCGTGACCGGCTTCAGCCAGCAGCTTTTTCGACAATTCCGGGTCGTAGTTCGACATGCCGGTAAGGTCGATATAGGCCGGGTTATGCGGCGCGAAGTGGGTGCCGATTGGCGTGCCGAGGCCGAACATCGCGCCATCGATGATTTCCTGACGGTTGATCGCGTGGGCAATTGCCTGACGCACCTTGATGTCATCAAGCGGATCCTTGCCATTGTTCATGGCAAGGATCGTCTCACCCTCGGTGGAGCCGTTCAGCACCTGAAAGCGCGGATCGGCTTCAAATTGCGGCAGGTTTTCCGGTGCCGGGAAGGCCGGGAAAGCATCAATGTCGCCCGCCATCACGGCAGCGAAAGCCGCTGTCGGGTCTGAGATATATTTGATTGTTGCGGTATCTAGCTTGGCAGGCGTGCCCCAATAACCATCATATTTGGCCATGGTAACGCTGTCGCCCTTTTTCCATTCCACAAATTTGAACGGGCCGGTGCCGACCGGATTTGTGGCTGCATTTTCAATGCTTTCAGGCGCCACGATCACGGCATCGCCCCAGGCCATGTTGAAGATGAAGCTGCCGTTTGGCTTGGACAGCGTGACCTTGACGGTTGTCGGGTCCACCACATCCACGGACGCGATGTCGGCAAAGAGTGCCTTCTGAGCATTGGTGGAATCTTCAGCGCGCGCACGGTCGAGCGAGAATTTCACATCCTCAGCATCGAATGTCGTGCCATCGTGAAAGGTGACGCCGGTGTGCAGGTGGAATGTGTAGGTCAGGCCGTCGTCAGAAATATCCCAGCTTTCGGCAAGGGCTGGAATGATTGCGCCGGTCGAATCAAAGCGCGTGAGGCCCTCAAAGATATTGGCGTAAACCACCTGGTCGATTGCGCCAGCGGCACCGGCTGTCGGGTCAAGACCCGGAGGCTCCAGCTGCGCACCTACGGTGATGGATGTATTGGCCGCAAAGGCCGGGCTAAAGGCTGCGCCAAGCGCAAGCGCGCTGGCAAGAGCTGCAGTTTTCAAAGGCATGTTCATTTTTGACGTTCCCCTGTTTTATGCATTGGCTGCTTAAAGGCTCCTCCCTCAAGCATATACCGGTCGGTCAACTCATTCTTTTAGCGAGCTTTGACCTATCTTCTCAAGCACCTTTCATCAGTAATTTGTGCAACGCAATAGCCATAACCTTTGCGCTGTCCACCATGTCATCAATTCCGATATATTCATCTGGCTGATGGGCGAGGTCCAAAATGCCCGGCCCATAGGCGATACAGTTCTTCATGCGGCCTATGCGGTCAATGTGTTTCTGGTCGTAGGTGCCGGGTGACACCACGTAAGCTGGTTCGCGATCCATGACGGCTTGAATGGCGCTTGCCACCGTTTGCACCACCGGCGCATCCTGTTCGGTCATGGTGGGCGAAATCTGCCACAGTTCTTTCATATCGTAGGAAAAGCCGTCTCGGCGGGCTTTTACACGCTCCAGCAGGGAGACGATTTCACCCCGCACCTCGTCTGCCTTTTCCTCAATCAGATAGCGGCGGTCGATCACCATGCGGGCGCTGTCGGGCACCACGGCGGATGGGAAGCCGGTGAACCCCTCCTCTGGTTCCGCCAATCCACCATGCAACGAATTGATGTTCATGGTGGAATGGCGCGCGCCTTCCGGCACGACCGGCATGGCGGTTTTGCGGGACTGGAGCGCTGGAAACAGCGTTTCTTCCATTTCCGCAATCACCGCACCCATGTGGCGCACGGCGCAATCGCCCAGAAACGGCATGGAGCCGTGGGCAATGTGACCGTATGTTTCGATCTCCGCCCACCACACGCCGCGATGGCCAAGGCAGATGCGGTCTTTGTTCAGCGGTTCGGGAATGATGACATGGTGTACGCGTTCGGGCGCGAAATAGCCGCTCTCAGCCAGATAGGCGACGCCGCCATAGCCGCCGGTTTCCTCATCCGCCGTGCCGGAAATTTCGATGGCTCCGGCAAAATCCGGGCAGACTTCAATAAAGGCTTCGGCTGCGATGATGGAGGCTGCCAGCCCGCCTTTCATGTCGCAGGCACCGCGACCATAGACCTTGCCGCCCGACACTTCGCCGCCAAAGGGGTCTTTGGTCCAGCCGCGGCCCACTTCCACAACATCGGTATGGGAATTGAAATGCACGCATTCGCCCTTGTGCGCGCCGTCGCGCCGCGCGATTACATTCCAGCGGGGGTATTTGTCGCAGTCGCCGGGCGTGCCAAAGGCGCGAATGGTTTCCACCTCAAAGCCATGTTTGAGCAGGCGTTTTTCAAGATATTCGCAAATTTCCAGATAGCATTCGCCAGGGGGGTTGAGCGTGGGGATACGGATCAGATCGGTCGTTAGCGCAACCAGGTCTTCGCGCTTGGCGTCAATTATCGCCAGCAACTTTGCCGTTATATCAGCCGATTGCTTTTCCAGTATTTTCTGCGCCATGATGTACCATAGACTGCGTCGCATTTGCGCAACGGGCAATCCAGTAGAAATACGGTAAAGCATATGGCGAAATCTCGCGAGGGAGACCATTGGGCCGAATTGGCATTCGAGCACGCACCAGTGGGATTGGTTTTAACAGAAAGCCGGATTATCCGCCGATGTAACAGGCGTTTTGCCGAAATGTTCGGCTATCAGATTGCTGACCTGGAAGGGCAATCGTTTCGCCTTCTCTATGCTTCGAACAGCGACTTCGAGTCGATCCGCGACGTGGGTATTGACGCGCTGAAAACCGTTGGCCACTACACGGACGAACGATTGATGCCTCGGCGTGATGGTACACTTTTCTGGTGTCGCTGCCGGGTTCAAACGTTTAACTCAGATGACCCTTTGCAACGCGCAGTGCTGTCCTACGCCGACCTATCAGAAATACGACCCGCGATTGCTCTCACAGTTCGCGAACGCGACATAATCAAATGTCTGGCGCGGGGCATGACCAGCAAGGAAGCCGCCCGCAGTCTGGAGCTTTCACCCCGGACGGTTGAAGACTACAGAGCCCGTCTCTTACGCAAATTCGATGTGAAAAATGTTTCGGGGTTGCTGGCACGGCTTTCGGGCTGGGGAATGTAAGACCAAGCCCCAAAAACTCAGCCCTCCGCGACCGGAGAGGTCACGGGGGGCAGTTTTTGTCAAACTTCGTCTTCTTGACGATTAACGGACGAGGTAAATGGTTTCACCGGTCAGTGTGTTGTAGCTGTCGACAACGTTTGAAATGGCGATGTTGAGTGCTTCAAACGCCTTCACAAGATTAGCATCCTGACGGATTTTGCTCTGGACAGCAGTAGCCCGCGGGCTGTTGGCGTCAGCGGTTTCAAGTGCATTACGGTTCAAGTCCTTGGTAAAGCGAACGCTGATACCGTCATTGCCTGCCGGTGCCGAACGCAGGCCTTGGGTGGAGCGGATATCAAGGTGATTTGCCTGAGTGCTGTTGAAGTTGAATGCATCAGGTCCCTGGTAAGCATTTGCTGCGCCAGCAAGAGCGACAAAGGAAGTTGCACCGGCAACGAGGATTTTTGAGAAAGTGTTCATTTATTAAACTCCTTTGAAAGGATGGAGTATCCATCCGGGTTTCATTTCACTCCCGGAGATGAAGCGCCTGGCTGGCATTTGGTGCTTTCGCCAGTTTATGTTCTTCATTCCGCATCAGAAGCGAGACCCTCGCAGCTTGGGAGGTCTGTTTTTGCAGGGCCTCTCGCCGTCTGACAGGAATGAATTTGGGTCATAAAACCGACGTTCACAATTGGAGGGAACCTGAACGCATTGTCCACCATTCGCACCCTTGAAACTGATGCCAATCGTTAGACAAAAAACGCCAAACAAATAGATAAATGCAATATATTCAAATATATAATCAAAAAACTCCGGTAAAAATCAGGGGCTTTCAAGCCCAATAATCGACATATTGTACCCGCGCAGAAGCGCTTTTTTGCCCCAACCTGCTCGCCCACACATGTTTTTGAAGACATGAGAGGCGCCGTGATCCGCACAAAGCATTTCAGCCCCATACCCGATGCCACACCGCCGCGATTTGTTCACGTGCCGAATACCCCCACCCTGCCAAAGTGACAGCGCCAGCCAACAGCCACCAACCTATACGCCAAAGAAACATACCCAGCTTGCCGGCGCCCTGCACTCTCAATTTCGCTTCACGATATTCCTGCCAGGTCGGCTTCTCAGCCTCGACCGATTTTTCGACTTTCCCCAAGCGATTGCCCTGATCAATTTGGTTTTTTTGTAGCTCCTCGAGTTTTCTATAGACCCTTTGGCGGCTTTCGTTGGCATTTTCGCGCTCGGCGGCCAGTTCCTTGCGAACACCCTGAACATCTTCGCGAATGCCCTTCACCAATTCCGTAACAAGAACAATTTCAGCCGTGTTAGTCATTTCGATGCCCCTTTCCCGGCGCGCGTCCCAACCTTACCTGGCCATAAAAACCTCGACTGCCGCATTGAGCGGCACGCTTGTTGGCGCGGCCAAGCGCTGCATCGGTTTTCTTTAGTGCAACGTCCTGCCGATCGTCCGGTGTCACGCCTGAGGTGATACGTGCTTCACACCATTGGGGCCAAGGTGGCAGGTTGGCTGCCGCTTGCCGTTCACCGTCGCCGGCCTTCAGCGCTTGCGCTGCCAGATCAGCTTCTGCAGACCTGAAAACTGCATCCCCCAATTTTTCACCTTGCGTTGCGCAGCCGATTAAAAAGATCGCGGCCAACAGAAGGGGAGCCAGTGTCCTTGGTGAGCAAAGCATTCAATTCATCCTTCAATATCCGGTTTTCCTCCGCCATTTCTCGGGCGTGCTCTGCAAGCCTTGCCTCCGCCGCGGCGTCTGCAGCGCGAATTTCACTGGCACGGTCAGCAGCGCGTATCATTTCGGCAATCACACGATTCTTCGCCCTTACCGTTTTTTCCGCGGCCTCCAGTTCCGCTCCTGCCACCAACTTCTGTGTTGTCTCACGCGTTGCCTTCACCACTGCATTTTGCTGGTTGAGCCAGCCAAAAAGCAGGCCACCCAGAATGACGAAGACAGGCAGCGGAACGGAAAAAGTGAGAATCCTTCTGAAGAACACACCGGTCGGCAAAAGCAGGGCAACAAGCGGCGCTGCAAAGATCACAGCAGGTGCTGTATATTTTGTGGCACTGAGGAAAAGCTCAATCATGCCCTTCCTCCCTGCCCGGCTGTTCAGCGTTATTCAACTTGTCGTGCTCCAGCTTGTAAGCTGCCGCCAACAACGCGCCGCCCGTTGGCCATATGAGCATGAGCAATGGCGACATTGCTTGCACCATTGCTTCGCCCAGCCAAACGGCAATCAATGTGAGGCCAAGCGTTATCGCAATCCAGGTCCAGGCAGCTTCCCTTTTGCCGGTCTTGCCACCGCCAGGCGTCACACCCAGAAATTTCAGGAGATAGACAAACATCAGCGTCACGCCTCAAACATGGCGCGAAGCCGGGCAACCGTTTGCTTGTCAAACTCACCTGTCTGAGAAAATCCCTCGGAGCTTTGAAAACGCTTGACAGCGGCGCGCGTTCTGGGGCCCACAATGCCATCCAATGGACCAAATTCATAACCAGCCATACGTAACAACTTCTGCAAATAAAGGTCGCGAGCATCAGGTGCTGGCGGAACATCACCCACGCCGACCGCGCTCCAAACGCCTTTGATCGGCATTACCGGCAAACCTCTGGAAGCCGCCCAAGGGATGACATCAAAGCAAGGGCAAGCCTTCAGGTACTCCCAGGGCTCGACAAACCCGTCATGGTTGCGGTCTGGTGAAAGGTCACGATGTCCGCAAACCTTCGCGCCTGGATAGCGCTCGGCAAGTTCAAACAGCAGCACTTCAAGCGTTTCCATCTGAGCGGGCGTGGCATTGTGCTCGGGTTTTCCAGAGGCATCTACGCCACCCGCCATGGAGACCCCCAGCGATCGCGAATTAAACCCGGCAACATGCGCGCCAATTGCGGCCTCGTCTCGCCCTTTTTCAACCCGGCCATCGCGTCGAATGACAAAGTGGTAGCCAATGCCGGACCAGCCTCGTGCCCTGTGCATTCGATCCACTTCGTCGGCCCCAATATCAGCCTTTGGTGGTGTTGCGGTCACGTGAACTACAATCATTTCCGTTGTCTTGCGAAGCGACATAGCGTCTCCTTTGGCGCGA
>JBNKQT010000425.1:0-2663 GCA_050297115.1 Ensifer sp.
TCATCAGATTTTCAAACCGTATTCGCCAGCACTTTTCACGCCTGCGTGAAAGCGCAGCTTCTTCAAATATTCAAACGGGTCTTTCTTGGTCACCATCGCACCTTCCGGCGTCATCAGCCAATCGTAGAGCCGGGTGAGGAAGAAGCGCAGCGCCGACCCGCGTGCCAGTATCGGCAAGGCGCCAATCTCCGCCTCGCTCAATGGCCGTACCGACTGGTACCCGGCCAAAAGCGCCATGCCTTTGGTCACGTTAAACGCACCGTCCTTTTCAAAGCACCATGCATTCAGCAGGATCGCCACGTCATAGGCGAGGAAATCATTGCAGGCGAAATAGAAATCGATCAGGCCGGAAAAGCTCTTGTCGAGAAAAAATACGTTATCCTGAAACGCATCGGCATGGATCACGCCGGTCGGCAAACCCTTCGGCCAATTGGCTTCCAGCAGGTCCAGTTCGCCTGGAATTTCATTCACCAGCGTGGCATCCACCTCGCCCACGCGGTCCACGCATTTGTCCCAAAGCGGTCGCCAGCCATCAACGGAAAGCGCGTTGCGGCGGGTGAGTTCAAAGCCTTCGCTTGCAAGGTGCATCTGGGCAATTGCCTTGCCCACCTCGCGGCAATGCCAGGCCTCAGGCTTGCGCGGCCACATGCCTTCCAGAAACGAAATCATGGCAGCAGGGCGGCCTGAAAGCTCGCCCAGCAGCGTGCCATCCTTGCGCGCAATCGTTTGCGGACAACTCACACCGCGCTCGGCCAGATGCTGCATCAGCCCCAGAAAGAAAGGCAGATCATTCGGGTCCACCCGTTTCTCGTAAAGCGTCAAAATGAACTGGCCGCCGGTGGTGTGCAGCATGAAGTTCGAATTCTCCACCCCTTCGGCAATGCCGCGATACGACATGAGCGTTCCCACGTCGTAATCGCTCAAGAATGCGGCAAGTTCGTCTTCGGTAATGTCAGTGTAAACGGCCAATGAAATTTCCGCAGTTAGTTGGTTGTCGCCTGGAAATCTGGTTTATCCACTGCCTCTCCGTATGTCACGGCCAAAATTCCGATCATAGCGAACGAAGAAAGTCCGACGACAATTCCCCAAAGGAGGCGTTTGCGGACACCTGAAAATTCCGGCTTCATCAAATGTTGAAGCGACCTTGGCAACCATTTTGAATATATTTCAGGACTTTTCAAATTTTCGTAATCCGATGTTTTCCAAGGAAGGCCTCCTCGCAAAAGAAGCCAGCCAAAATGGAGCCAACTCCAAAATAGCGCCAGTAGCCCAATACTGAATGCGACAACGATTATGGTGGACAGCCAGAGCGGCTGATCCTGCAGGTTCAATTTGTACATCTTGGATTTATTTATCCATTCACAAATGCCATATCGGCATTGGTCAGTTCCACATCGCGCAATTCGCGGTTTACCGGGAAATGCTCATTTTCCTCTGCCGTAATCGCCAGATCGACAGTCGTTTCATAGCGCAGTTTGAACGCTTCAATGATCTCGTTGACGATGACCTCTGGAGCCGACGCGCCTGCCGAAATGCCCACGGTGGAAACGCCATCCAGAGAGTCCCAATCAATTTCGCTCGCGCGCTGCACCAGCAGCGAACGCTTGGCCCCTGCTCTCAACGCCACTTCCACGAGGCGGCGGGAATTGGAAGAGTTGGGTGCACCGACGATCAGGAAGAGGTCGCAGCCGGGGGCTGCCTCTTTCACGGCATCCTGCCGGTTGGTGGTGGCATAGCAGATGCTGTCGGCGGCTGGAGCTTCCAGTTTTGGGAAACGCTCTTCCAGCCGCGCAATCACGTCCGCCGTGTCTTCCACCGAAAGCGTGGTTTGGGTGACAAAGCCCAGCATGTCTGGGTTTTCCGGTTGATAGGCGTCAACATGCTCCACTGTCTCAATCAGCGAGACTGTGCCGGCAGGCAGCTGGCCCATTGTACCGATGACTTCCGGATGCCCTTCGTGGCCGATGAGGATCACATGGCGACCATGGCGCTGGTGGCGCAAGGCTTGCTTATGCACTTTCGACACAAGCGGGCATGTGGCATCCAGATAGAACAAAT
Source organism: Ensifer sp. (assembly GCA_050297115.1). Taxonomy (GTDB): domain Bacteria; phylum Pseudomonadota; class Alphaproteobacteria; order Rhizobiales; family Rhizobiaceae; genus Ensifer_A. The sequence continues at coordinate 2,059 of JBNKQT010000425.1, forward strand.
TGCGCGATTCGGCGTCCGCCGGAACGGATTTCGGCACACCATGGGCTGAGAAAACCACCGGTTGGTTCCGGTGTTCAACCGGGATTTCATCCAGTTCCTCAACGAAGATTGCGCCCTTGGCTTCGAGCCCCTCCACCACGAAACGGTTGTGAACGATCTCGTGACGCACATAGACCGGCGCGCCGTAGCGCTTGAGCGCCAACACGACAATCTGGATCGCACGGTCGACACCTGCACAGAAGCCGCGCGGGCCACAAAGGCGAATCTTCAACTTATCTTTCGCGCCTGTTTCCATAACGGAAAATCACCTCTTCAAGTGCTTTGGACAGCTGCCGAAAGTAGAGCGGCTACCAGGGCCAAGATGGCCGGGCCGCCCTGAACGAACAGAATTTTTCGACTGACCGAATAGGCACCATAAAGCGCAGCGACGATGACGCAACCAAGGAAAAATATCTGAAGCTGGAATGCAAACGCGGCCTGCGGATGAATGATTGACCAAATGAGCCCCGCGGCGAGGAAGCCATTGTAAAGCCCCTGATTGGCGGCAAGCACTTTCGTCTCCTCGGCACGCTCTGGCGTATTGCCAAAGGTCTTCAGACCACGCG